>JACMMA010000517.1 GCA_014379275.1 Armatimonadota bacterium
ACCGAGCGATACCGGCGTCAAGGAGCTGGCGAAGGTGCAGTTAGCCGGTCGCTGTATCGGTGCGCCGTCGGCGTGGAACGGCAAGGTGTATGTGCACACCACGGAGAAGCTGTACTGCTTCGGCAAAAAAGGGAACAACCCAGGGGTGCCGAGAAAAATGGCCACTATGGAACCGTATCCGAAAGCCGGACCGACCGTCGCGCTACAAATCGTCCCGTCCGAGGTGACCCTGCGTCCGGGCGAATCCGCGAAGTTCACCGTACGCGGCATCGACGCCAACGGCTTTCTCACCGAGACATTTGACAGTGCAAAAGTCAATTGGGCGAAGTTCATCCCACCGACCGCCCGCGTGCGCTCCGAGATGGACGGCGGGTTTGATGTTGAGGGTATTTTGATGGCGAAAGCGCCGTCCGCCGGGGCGTTTCAGGCGACCGTGGATGGGTTCAAGGGCACGATGCGCGGACGTATCCTATCCGCCCTGCCACTGACCGAAGATTTCGAGTCGTTCACGCCGAGCGAGTCGTTGCCCGCCGCGCCGGACGAGAAGTTCGCCTATCCGCCGCTGACCTGGATCGGGGCGCGCTTCAAGTTCGACGTGCGCGAACTGGACGGAAACAAAGTCCTCGCCAAAACGCTGGACAACATTTTCTTCCAGCGGGCGACGGCGTTCTTCGGATCGGCGGACGATAAGAACTACACATATGAGGCGGATGTGATGGCGGATGGCAACCGGCGAACGCTGGGCACGGTCGGTGTGATCAACCAGCGGTATTACGTCGTTCTGACCGGGAACGCACAGGAACTGGAAATCAACTCGAATCAGGAGCGGATTAAGGCGACCGTGCCGTTCAAGTGGTCGCCGAAAGTCTGGTATCGGATGAAGACGCGCGTCGATGTTTCGCCCGACGGCTCCGGCATCGTCCGCGCTAAAGTGTGGAAACGTGGCGACACTGAACCGGAAAAATGGACGCTGGAAGTGCCGCACAAGACCGCGCACCAGAACGGTGCACCGGGATTATTCGGGTTTGCGCCGCAAAGTCTGTTCAAAGTTTACGTGGATAACATCGCGATCGCGGCGAATAAATAAAGACGAACCTCACCCCGCCCGTAGCCCCCCGCCCCCAATCCTGGGGGAGCCGGAGAGTGAGTAACGTGGCGGAGGCGTACCGTTACCGTGTGTCCCCTCCGGCTCCCCCAGGTTTGGGGGCGGGGGGCTACGGGCGGGGTGAGGTTCTTACGATTACACAATCATGAAAACTATTACGAAGTATTGCTTGACGATTCTTACCCTCGCTGGCTGTAGCCTGCCGCTCGTCGCGGGCGCGGCAGACTGGCCGTTCTGGGGGCGGGACGCTTCCCGGAATATGGTTTCCGACGAAAAAGGCGTGCCCGAAACGTTCGAGGCGGGACGCTACAAAGGCACGTCCGAGGAGATCGATCCGGCGACGACAAAGAACGTCAAGTGGACCGTGAAACTCGGCTCACAGACGTACGGCAACCCGACGGTCGCCGGTGGCAAGGT
>JACMMA010000518.1 GCA_014379275.1 Armatimonadota bacterium
CGGTGGGGAGAGCGATGATCACGGCGTCTACGCTCGCGTCACGGATCGCCTCGGAAAAATCGGCGTAGGTTGCGGCTTCGGGGAAAAGAACCGCCGCCTGTGTACGGTTTATTTCGTCCGCGTCAGCGAGCGCGACGACCCGAACGCCCGTGAGTTTCGAAAGGATCGGCAGATGAACAGAGCGTGCGATCGCTCCGCATCCCAAAACACCTATGCAAATTCCCCGTGGTAAGTTCTCCTCCATCACCGACTGCCTTTCCCCGATGTTGCCCCCGCATATGGTTGCTTCGTCTCCCACACCGTGGCAGAGTCTGGCACCTCGCCCGAGGCAGTTTTGCCCGCGGATAAAACCACCTTGCCACCCTCTGGTACTGATTTCCCCCCCGGCTTGGCGACAAAGTCCTCGTGATAAGAACGCTCCGTATTCACTTCCCATAGATTATGTCCTTCACCGAATAGGTTACGGACCGCCAGAATCGCCGTGAGCATGGAATGATCCTGGTTGTTGTACCGATGGAGTCCGTTGCGGCCGATGGTTTGGAAGTTTTCCAGCGTTTCCAGCCACCCACGAACTACGTCCAGATTTTCTTTGTAATCACCGTCATAGACGGGATAGGCGAGTGGTTGACGGACCACCGCACCGTCCACGACATCATCGGGATTCGCGATCTGTAGCTCACCGACTTCTTTTTTCGCTAAAGCGATCAATTCGGCGTCGGGCATCTGCCACAGGCCATCTCCTTTCTGGCAGAAGTACTCCATGCCCAGACAAGACCTGTCCGGATCAGGAACCATTGCGGGGCTCCAGTTGGCAAAGTTCTGAATTCTGCCCACCTTGACATCGGGGCTATGGATATATATCCAGTTGTCAGGAAACAGTCTCTCTCCCCGTAGAATGAGTGCCACAACCAGAAAGTCCCGGTGTTTCAAGTTCGCCGACGCGATCAGGACCGCTTCCGGCGGTGGTGGCTCGATGCGAGCGATCAGTTCCGTGACTGCCATTGACGAGATCAACTGCGTAACCGGGACAGTGTGTTCGGCACCGTTCGTGTCGCGAGTAACAACGCCGGTAATGCGGTTTGCTTCCCGCAGAACACGGACGGATTCGGTCTGCATCCGCACTTCGCCCCCGGCTTCCTCAACCTTTTCTGCGAATCGTTCCCACATCATTCCGGGACCGAGGCGAGGGTAGTCAAACTCCTTGATCAACGATTTGGCATCGCCGCCCTGCATCTTGAGCGCGTTGCGGATGGCGGTGACAAGGCTCATTCCTTGAATCCGTTGTGCCGCCCAGTCGGAGCGAATCTGTGTACAGGGAATTCCCCATACTTTTTCGGTGTAAGTTTTGAAAAAAGTGCGGTACAGTCGCGACCCGAAGCGATGGATGACCCACTGTTCGAATGTTTCTTCCTTCGCGTGAGGGCTCATTTTCCAGCGCAGTTGTGCCTTCGCGTAGGATGCCAGAATGAGGGTACTTTCCAGCGGGCCGAGATTTCGGACCGTGGTAGCGATGCGCAGAGGGTAATCGTAGAATTTCCGCCCGTAGTAGATGCGTGAGAGTCGGGGGACCCGCAAAAACTCCTCGCCCAATACTTCCCGCCACAGGGATTCGACTTCGGGAACCTTGGTAAAAAATCGATGACCACCGATATCAAATCGGTAGTTCTTGTATACTTCTGTGCGGGAAATGCCACCGACTTTGTCTGACATCTCCAAAACTAACGGAGCGACACCGTTTTTCACGAGGGAGTAGGCGGCTGTCAGCCCTGCCGGACCCGCCCCAATAATTACTGTCGAGGAATGCATCGAGTCTCCAATCTGGAACGAAAGCCGCATCAAACTGTGCACGGTCACAACACGTTACACAGCGAAACACCGCGATGACACCCGATCGCGTGTATGACACCACCGTTTCGGCGGGAACTATTTTTGTAAGCCATTAAGGGAAGGGCAGCAGTCGGCACTGCATCGGGCAACGATGCGTTCACCGCGCTTCGGCAGGAATTACGAAACAGCGGCATTCTACCCAAATTATTGAAAGGCTTAACCCGATATGCGACAAAAGTTCGGGGCGGGAAGAACAAATCGTTTTCCGGCCTTTGATCGAGAGTTCGAAAGTACTATCTTGTAGAACGGATTGTAACATCGGTGAGAACCGTAAGGAATCAGCGCACAGGACGAGTCGTGTCTACTACTTTCGGGGTAGGAGTAGGGAATAGGCATAAACATTTTTCAAGTCCTTCGACAGTCATACTAGCGCAATTGTTCAGAATTGCGCTAGTATGACTGCCCGAGCGAGACATAGGTTTGTACCTGGTTTCCGTAGGCGACGTCGAGGCGGATCGGTCCGATGGGGGTGAGGAAGCGCAGGCCCAGGCCGCCGCTGCCTCTTAGGCTTCCGAACTGGACCGTTTCGCCAGGTAGATAAGCGTTCCCGATGTCGGTGAAGACCACTCCTTGGAACCCGGGGCCAAGCGGGACGCGCAGCTCCGTAGATGAAAGCACCATTCGGTTTCCACGAATCGAAAACAGATCATAGCCACGGAGAAGATCGTAGCCCCCGAGCCAGAACTGTTCGGAAAGCGGCGCGGTATCATCCACGACCCCTCCCAACAAACGTAGCGCAAGAATCGGGCTTTGTGGCTTGGTTCCGAGCGGTGCGTAAGCCCGCAGGTCGGCGGACAAGCCCGTAAACGCACGCGTCCCGCCGATAAATCGCCCGGCTCGTTCGTATGAAACGTTGTGTAAAAAGCCCCGCCGCGGATTGACGGCATCGTCGCGACCATCCAATACGAGATTCAAGCCGAAAGCGGCGACCGTCGCGTTCGCGTCGAGAAGTTCTTGAAAAGGCGGATTCAGCGAATCCGGTATCGGGTCATATCCCACTTCGTCACGGCGGGCCGTCAAGTAGACCGTGCTCCCGCGTCCGAGTGCGCGTCCGATTCGCGCCTTGCCTCCCCGGCGCAGTTCATAGTTGCGCAGATTATCCTGGTTGCTGGAAAAGAACGGTAAAAACACCGTGTTCGTGTTGTAAACCTGCGCACCGAGCGCGGTGCTGTCGCGCCCTAGCGCAGGTATGTCATAGGAAACGAGATATGCGGCGCGCGTACGGCCCGGCACGAAGTCCCCGTTGGATGTGAATCGCGCGGTGTTGGTTCTTTGCCACTGCACCGACGCGCGGTGCGTGGTCCCGTAAACGTTGTCCTCGCTGAAATCCACGAATCCGACCAGCCCGGTTCCTTCATTGAACCCGACGGTCGCGGCGACATTCCCGGTGCGCCGCTCCTTGATCCGGATAATCAGATCCACATAACCGACCTCGTCCGCAGCCGGGAAAACCTCCGGCGGCGGCGGCGGTGCATTGTCGGACTTTCCCGTCTTTTGAGTTGCATCCGGGTCGAGGGGGGGAGTATCATCGCCCGTCGGCGGGTGGGTTTCATCGCCGCCGCTTTTCTCCTCCCCGCCGCCCGCTTTCAGAACGTCTTCCTTGACTTCATCGCCGTTGGGCGCGGCGATGAA
>JACMMA010000519.1 GCA_014379275.1 Armatimonadota bacterium
AGACGACCGGCGCAAATATCCCACAGAACCGGCGGCAAGTTCCAGGAAAACGTCATGTCGAAAGCCGGATGCAGGTAGGCGTCGTCCGCCTCGCCGAGCATGAAGATCGGTCGGATCGCATCGAGTTGCGGTCGCAGCCACCTCCAGAAATCTACCGGCACTTTCCCGCCCCTGCCCGCCACGTCGCAGCGGAAGCCATCGACGGCAAGCTCCCGCACCCAGAGCGCCATGTCGTCGCGCATCCGGTCCCAGAGCGGCTGATTCCACCTCCCCGGCTTGCCGTAATCGAGCTGCGCGACATCCGCCCAGGGACCTGCTTGCTGGACCTGACCTTTGTCGTCGCGGACGTAGAAATCGGGGTGCGTGTCGATCATTGGGTTGTCCCACGCCGTGTGGTTGGGCACCCAGTCCATCAGGACGCGTAATCCTAGCGCGTGGGCGCGGATCACCAGACGCCGGAAATCCTCTTTGGTGCCCAGATCGGGGTTGATCGCGGTGTAATCACGCACCGAGTACGGGCTACCGAACCCTTTTTTCTGTCCGCGCGGGTGGAGCGGCATGAACCAGAGCATCCCCACCCCCATTTCTTTCAGGACCGGGAAGTGCTTCTCATACTCGCGCAACGCCTTGCCTTTGGGGAATCCGTACGCATCCAGATTGACCTCATAGATCGGCAGGTTCTTTGCCCACGACGGCCCCGCCATGGCCTTCGTCGTCAGCGGCCCCTCCAGACATAGCCTCGCCGCCACGCCAAGCGGCGGCGAAACTTGTCCCTGCGCACGATAGTTGGTTTCCACTGTTCGCAAAACCTGTTACCTGCCCTCTGCCTTTTTGCGGGCAGCCTCGAACGCGGCGGCGTTCGCCGCCGCATCGGGGTTCGGGTTGCCCGGCACCGGTCGCTCACCCGCCGATACACTGGCGGGACGGGCGGCGACGGGCGCGGGCGTTGGCGCGCCTGGTGTTCCCGCCCCGCCGTCCGTCTTTTCGGCGCAACCGGTCGCAAGAGCGAACAGACTCAGCCCCGCGCCGACGAAAAGCACCGGAATGAACGAACGCAAACGAGAGGTTATCCCGCGAGTTTTCATGGTCTTCACTCGATCTGTTTCCTTATATATTTCCGGTTAATTCTGTGGGAAACCGGCGCAACTTTCGCCCTGGTTAAACAAGAATGTCGGCGTCTCGGGGCTGTAGGCGCTACCAATTCCGGGATAGTAGAAATTCTTGCACCAGTTCAGTTGCCCCTTGGCGATCGCTTTGACGTGACCGTCCGCGAACGCGAAGTTGGAAACGCCGCTATGGCGATAACGCGCCATCTGCGCCCACTGCCACTCGGGAAGGTCGGGACCGGTGCCGCTGATGTCCTTGTCCCATTTCGCGCCGGATTCGGGACCGCTACACTTGTACACACCGCCGCCGCACTGCCAGTACGCGTCCCCGCTGAGACGGTCGCTGGCGCCGTAGTAGGACAGGATGTTGTTGTTTTCGGAGGTCATCACGGTGTCTGCGGGGCGGTTCAGTCGGGCGAGCGTGAGATCG
>JACMMA010000520.1 GCA_014379275.1 Armatimonadota bacterium
CACACCCCGGCTATTTGTTTCTACGACTTGACTCCTCGTCGAATAGCCGGTTCTAGCCGTCGGTTTCTGTCATTCGCTCCGACCTCTCACCACCCAGTAGATACAATCTATATGATCCCATCATCGTTTCTTCCCAATTCAGCTAGTGTAAGGTTACTCTCACTCCTTATCCTGTGCCTATCGTTCTGCCGCGTCGCACTTGCCGGGGACAATCCCGAGGTAGTACGCTGGGAACGGCAAGCCAGCAATGTTACCATTATTCGCGACGACTGGGGCGTCGCGCATATTTCCGGCAAGACGGACGCCGATGCCGTCTTCGGCTTGCTTTATGCCCAGGCCGAGGATGATTTCAACCGCGTCGAGACGAACTACCTGAACGCGCTGGGGCGGCTCGCCGAAGCCGAAGGCGAGTCCGCCCTGTATAGCGATCTCCGCATGAAGCTGTTTATCGCGCCCGCAGACCTGAAAGCGAAGTATCGGTCAAGCCCCGCCGGGTTGAAAAAGTTGATGAACGCTTTCGCAGACGGCCTGAACTATTACCTGCACAAGCACCCGAAAGTGCGCCCGAAAGTCATCGAGCGGTTCGAGCCGTGGATGGCGCTCAGCTTCACCGAGGGCAGCATCGGCGGCGACATCGAGCGTATCGACCTGCGTCCGCTCGCCGCATTCTACGATAGATCGCCTCCGGTGCCCCTCGCTATGGTTGAGAAACTGCACGACGGCGAGCCGCGTGGCTCGAACGGCATCGCGATCTCGCCCAAGAATACCACCTCGGGCCACGCTTTGTTGTTGATCAATCCGCATACGTCTTTCTTCTTCCGTTCCGAGGTCCAGGTCACCAGCGGCGAGGGGTTAAACGCTTACGGCGCGGTGACCTGGGGGCAGTTCTTCGTGTATCAGGGCTTCAACGAACGCGTCGGCTGGATGCACACGTCGAGCGGCGTGGACAACATCGACGAGTACCGGGAAACCATCGCGAAGAAGGGCGACCGCTACTTCTATCGCTACGGCGACGCCGAACGTCCCGTGCAATCCAGCAAAATCAGCGTGCTCTATAAAACAAACAGCGGCATGGCGCAAAAAGAGTTCGTCGTGTATCGCACCCATCACGGACCTATCGTGCGCGAAGCCGACGGTAAGTGGGTGAGCGTACGGCTGATGCAGGAGCCGGTCAAAACGTTGACGCAGTCCTACAACCGCACAAAGGCGAAGGACTACAAATCGTTCCGCGAGACGATGGAACTGCACACCAACTCCTCTAATAACACGGTCTACGCCGACGCGGACGGCAACATCGCGTACTTCCACGCCAACTTCATCCCGCGCCGCGAAACGCGCTTCGATTGGAATAATCCGGTCAGCGGCGACGATCCGGCGACGGAGTGGAAAGGTGTGCTTTCGGTCGACGAATCGCCCGGCGTGTTCAACCCGGCGAGCGGCTGGCTGTATAACTCGAACAACTGGCCCTGGTCGGCGGCGGGTGCGGACAGCCCGAAGAAAGCCGACTACCCCGCGTACGTCGAAACGTTCCCCGAGAACGCACGCGGGCTGCACGCGATCCGCCTGCTGGAGAACAGACACGATTTCACTCTGGATTCACTCATCGCCGCAGCCTATGACAGCCACCTCCCCGCGTTCCAGGAGATGATCCCCGCACTGATCCGCGCTTGGGACAAAGCCGCGCCGGACCACCCGCTCAAAACGAAGCTGGCCGAACCGATCGCGACACTGCGCCCGTGGGATTTCCGCTGGTCAGAAGCATCGGTGCCCACGTCGCTGGCGGTCTATTGGGGCGAAGAGCTGACACAGCGACTCGGCTTGGACGCCATTCGCGGGTCCGGCGGACTCGCGGAAAAGTACATGCTGGCCCACTCTACAGACGAACAGTTGCTAAAGGCACTCGCCACGGCCTCCGACAAATTGGCAACCGACTTCGGAACATGGACGACCCCGTGGGGCGAGATCAACCGTTTCCAGCGTCTCACGGGCGACATCGCGCACCCATTCAACGACGCGGCACCCAGCATCCCCGTTGGTTTCCCGTCGGGACGCTGGGGAACCCTGGCTTCGTTCGGCGCACGTTCCTACCCCGGTACGAAGCGGATGTACGGTACCAGCGGGAACAGTTTCGTCGCCGCCGTCGAGTTCGGTCCGCGTGTGCGTGCCCGAGCCGTCACGGCGGGCGGCGTGAATGGAAACCCCACGTCCCCGCACTTCAACGATCAAGCCGAGCGATACAGCAAAGGCAACCTGCGCGAAGTCTATTTCTACAGCGAACAGTTGAAGGGGCATACGGAAAGGAAGTACCACCCCGGTTTTTGATTTCGATTAGCGGCAATCAAATCGGGGCTGTTTCCCGAACGTCCTGCGGCACACGATTCTGGCTGGCTTCCCGCGCTTCGCATTCGCGGCGGCGGCGTTCGAGTTCAACAACATCCCCGAGCGTTCGGTACGGGGCGGGGTCGGAAATGTCGGGATGGGCTTCGTCTATTGCCAACAGTCGCAAATATCGCTGATACTCCGGCGAATCGGTGTCTATATCTACCCCATTTACTGTTTTGATTATCATACTGTTTATCTCCCGGCTAAAAATATCACAGCGTCTCGCTCTGTCATCTCAAAATAGCGCAAGTCTTCACAGGCGTTGTCAACGCCCAAATCGTGCATAAGCAGTTTATCCCGGTAAAACCCTCCGCGTCTTGCAACGAGTGTAACCCGATTCGCCCTTTGCAACCAATGGCAACGCTGTGACGAATCGCGGCATTAATCATACTGATTCCGCACTGGGAGTAGCGTGAAGTCGGAACAAACCCCGCGAGGTTCCACGGCGCGGTTGCCAAATAATCGACATAAACCATTGGTTCGCGGAAATGTACGGATAGACGGCATGTTTTGTCGGTTCGTACAATCATCACGGCTTGCGCTTCACCGTTCGCCTCGATTGTAAAAGCGGTGCTACCCGCCGTCATTGCCCGTGCTTTTCGTTCCCGCTCCCAATGCTTATGCTCTGGCAGATCGTAGCGAGGAACGCCCCGCGCCAGCGCGTCGGTGACCGCTTGCGACAAGTACAGCAACCACTGCGCGTCAACAGCTTGCATCTGCGCGACACCCGCACCGGAAATCAGCGTCGCCGCGAACGGTAGGCGAGTTGCCCCGTCCACTAAAATCACCTGTTGTCGGGTTTGCGGCACGACTCCATTGTACAACGAAAAAGCCCCCAACTTGCGCCGGAGGCTGGATTGTAATCACAAGTGGAAATCAGATGTGACGTTCATAATATAGCTGTTCTACTTTGGAATCCCAGCCCTTGCACAGTCTGATTTTTCTATCTCTTTCCACTTTTGATAGTTCGCATCATCTTTTGCTTGCAAATACGCGGCAGAGACGATACCGGCCTGAACACAGGAATCCATTGCATTTCCACTACGGTTTGCTATCCCATACTGCTTCTCAAAGTCAGCCGCAACTGTGTTATGAATATTTTGTACGTCTCTTTGAACAGACATATTGAACCCACCCCCAAATTGCCACCAAGCCCAAGCTCCAAGAATCAGAAGAAAAACAACACTTTTCCCAGTATTGGGATCTTTTGTCATTTTGAAACTCTCATGTTTTGCCGACTCTGTTGCAGTCAGATTACGATTGCAGAATCGGCATATCTTCGCCTCTGCCTGAATGGTTTCAGCGCAGAAAAGACATTTTTTGGTTGTATCTACAGATTTTGCCTCACCATGCTCTAAATCATTGTCTCCTTGAAGCTGTTTCATTTTAGTTTTATCCATAATATTCCATTTACATCATTCCACCACACAAACCAAGAGAAGTTACGGATGAACCGTAGCTTCTCTCAGTGCAATTTTTATGCTAGCAATCTACTTAGCCCTTACCTAACGCCGCCTGCGCCGCCGCGAACCGCGCAATCGGAACCGGTACGGCGAGCAGAAAACGTAGTTCAAGACGATCTCGTAGCAGAAGCCGACCGAGCACGGTGCGGTATTACGCCGATTATCCCGTCTACCGGTTCTCGACCACCATCACCGCCGCCGACAGAAGTTCCAGGAATCGGTCGATGTCGGCGTTCGTAA
>JACMMA010000521.1 GCA_014379275.1 Armatimonadota bacterium
CGCGATTTTCTTCTCCGAACGGTCCGGGACGTACAAGAGTAACGTCGTACGGACCGTTTTTGTTTTTTAGGGGTGTGGCGCAACCCGGTAGCGCAGTGGATTCCAAACCCACCGGTTGCAGGTTCAAATCCTGTCGCCCCTGTTCGGTGGTTGAGTGACCAGGTGGTCGGGCTATTCGGAGTGACGGGTGATTGGTGGCTATGCGGCAAGCATAGCTCCCCGATCACCCGATAACCTGGTCACGGCTCCGGGATGTAGTGAAGTGGTATAACCCCTGTCTTGGGAACAGGCGTCGCTGGTTCGATTCCAGCCATTCCGATAATTTGTTCTGTTTTGCTGTCGCGTGGTGTAGCGGTCAACACGTCGGTCTCATAAACCGAAGACCACAGGTTCGATTCCTGTCGCGGCACTGTTTGATCGGCTGGGATAGCTGAGTTGGTTCAAGCGCGGGACTGAAAATCCCGAGTAGGCCGGTTCGAGACCGGTTCCCAGCATTCAGAATGGTCGGTGGGGAGGTGGCGAGCCTCTTCGCCGACGGACGTAATGCACGAGCGTTGCGAATAGTCCATTGCCTATGGCGAAACTATTCGTCTGCGTCCTCGGCGCTTGCCGACTGCGCGACTATCTCGGCGATCTGCCCCTGCACGTTTCGTTCGCGGTCGCGGTAGATCATCAAGATTTTAACGTCGCGGTGGCGCGAAAAATCCATCACTTCTTCGAGCGGCATGCCCGCCGCCTGTGCCGCTTTGCACGCCTCGGTGATCGCGGTGTGGCGCAGACCGTGCGGGGCGACTTTTATGCCCGCGATCTGCCCGCGGCCGTGCACAATGCGATAAATACTCGTTCCTGTCAACCGACGGGTCTGCCCTTTATCCGCATGGTCGAAGTTGAGAAACAACGGTCCCGGTTCACCCCCGCGTACACGGAGCCAATCGGAAAGCACGGTCTTCGTCGGCGCGGCGAGGGAAAGTAGCGTCTTTTCCGTCCGCCGTTTGCCGATCACCGCGACGGTGTTTCGTGCCAGGTCGACATCGCCTACG
Source organism: Armatimonadota bacterium (assembly GCA_014379275.1). Classification (GTDB taxonomy): domain Bacteria; phylum Armatimonadota; class Armatimonadia; order Armatimonadales; family Armatimonadaceae; genus JACMIU01. The sequence goes on from JACMMA010000521.1 coordinate 1,041, forward strand.
TCGAGCGAGGCGACTTCCGCCCGCCGCAAGCCGAGGTCGTACAGCAGTCGCAAAATCGCCCGGTCACGCAGATTCATCGGCTCGTTCTCGCCGCTGTTTGTCGTCGCCAGGACCCGTTTGACTCCGGCGACGCCGGGACCGCGCGTGTCGCGGTACGACTCCGCCGGGACATTCGGCACGTCGAGCGACCACGGCACGACGCCGAGCATCCGCGCGAGTTTGAGCAACGCCCGGAGCGCGGACAGGGCGCGGTTGATCGTCGCCGGGGAGCGGTTCGAGTCCGAAAGATGGGCACGATACCGCAGCACGGTGCCGTTCGCCGCCCCCTGCCCGCTCGCGAGGAGCACGTTAACGGCATCAGCGGCAGTCGGCGCGTCCACAAACACGCGGAACTGCTCCAGATCGTTCCGATAGGCTCGCAGGGTGCGTTCGTTGCGCCCGGCGAAAAAGGTTTGTAGCAGGTCGAGCATTCCGGGGCGGACAGCGGGGGGCGGGGCAGGTTCGAGGATCGCCAGAACGTTCGACATGGCGTATTCTACCGCGCAACGCAGGAAAGCAAGCGGCAAGCGGCGAACCAGACAGGCATAAGGAATTTCGTTTCGATGCCTACCCGCCGTTCCTTTTTGCAGCTCGCTTTGCTTCTGCCATCCCTGCTTTCCGCCGACGGCGGATGAGGGCAAAGGCGAACCAATAACCGCACGAACCCTTGAGATAGAATAATACTTAACGGACGCGGCTCGAGGAACGCCGCCGTCACGCGAGTATAGCCGGTATAATTGGCGCAGAGGGTTTCGGCTATGCCACGACGTAGTTTTTCCAGTTTGCGAACGAAAGACGCTTTCGATCTGGTTCCCATCCGCGACATTACGCTTTGGGATTTGCGTACCGACCCGCTTGCGCCGAGCGATATACTGCTGGCGGTTTTGCAACGTACCAAATCGCTTGCCCTGACCGCCTCCGAAGCCGCGAAGGTGACGTTGATTGACGCTATCCTTTTGGAAATCGTCCCGAATTATCCCGGTCTGAAGATTTGGAAAGACGAGCCTTTGGAGACGGGCAATACCGGTGGGGTCGCCGATTATTTGATTGCGCCGAGCCGTGGCTACATCGAGACGCCGCTTTTGTGCGCGGTGGAAGCCAAGTTGGACGATTTCACGGCGGGCGAAATTCAGTGCATCGCGGAAATGGCGGCGTGCCGGGACAACAACGTCCGGGACGGACACGATCTCGAAGTACACGGCATCGTGTCGAACGGGCAGGGCTGGATCTTTTACCGGCTGACGAGGACGCCGGAAGTATTCGTTTCCGGACTGTTTACGATGAACGATATGCCCAAACTTTTAGGTGCGCTCGACCACGTCATTGCGGCGTGCGCGGCCAACATCCCGTAGACCGCTACTTCCCCCGCTCCCGCGCGTAAAGCAGTCGCAAGCCGGTTAATGTCAGGTTCACGTCGACGATTTCAATGGAGTTGGTGTACGGGGCGATCAGCGGGGCGATGCCGCCGGTCGCGATCACCCGAACGTCCGCGCCGCGCTGGGCGAGTTCGCCGACAAACCGCGCCGTCATGCCGTCCGTCTGTGCTGCGTAGCCGTATAATATGCCGCTCCGCAGTGCTTCCGCCGTGTTGGTACCGATTGCGGACGACGGCTGCGAGAGTTCGACCTGCGAGAGCATCGCGGCGCGGGCAAACAGGGCGTCCATCGAGATCCCGATGCCCGGCAAAATCGCCCCGCCCAGATACTCCCCCTTCGCCGTCACCGCGTCCAGCGTGGTCGCCGTGCCGTAGTCCACGACGACGCACGCCGCCGTGCGGCCGCTTTCCGTGGCTTGTGAATACAACGTCCGAGCCGCGAACGCGTTCACGATACGGTCCGCGCCGACCGCGTGGGGCGGATTATACAGGTTTTTCAAGCCGGTATCAGTTTCGGCGGTCACGATGAACGGTTCCAGCGACAGATGCCGCTCGGCGAGTTCGCGGAGCGTCCCCCCGACGGGCGGTACGACATACGCCATCGCCATGCCGGAAATGTCGCCCAAACCGTAGCCCTTGGTGAGAAGAAGCGAGGCGATCAGTGCCGCAAACTCATCGGCGGTGCGGTCACGCAAGGACTGCAATCGGAAGTCGCAGATCAGCACCTCTCCGTCAAATAGACCGAGCGTCGTGTTGGTATTTCCGATATCGATAGCAAGTAGCATGTTTTCTTTCATCCCCCAACGCCCTCTCTCACTCCGGCGAGGGAGGGCGTTGGGTGGAGGATCCTACAGATTCACCCGAACATCCGTGCCTTTTTTAAGCCCGCGTTCGCGGTATTTGACGATCGTATAAACGAGCGCCTTCGGTTCCCATGCCTGCGGGACGCGGAAGACGAGCGCGAAGCGCACATTCGCCCCCGCGAGCGCGAACGCCCCCGGGGGATTCAATTCATCCGCGGCGACGTCGATCGCGGCAGGCGCGAGCGACTCGCCGCTTTTATCCAGCAGCATCGTGTTTTCGGCGTAGCGGTCGCGGGAAAAGCAGAACTCCTCGCGCTCCGCCGTCGCATTCGTCAGGACACAATCGATGACGACCAGTTTCTCGCTCGCAGTGGTATTGACCGCCCCACCGAGCGCGATGCCGTTCGTGTACTTACGACCGTACTCGGCGACCTCGGCGACGTTTGTCACCTTGAAGCGGTACGAAGCGTTGCCGAACTCCTCCCCCGCCGCGCCGGACATCGGGTATTCGGGCGAGGACGTGTTGCCGCCGCTGGCGACTAGCTTCTTCGGTGGTTGCAGGCTGATCGCACTTCCGGCGACCGTCAGCTTCCAGCCCATCGCTTTCGCTATATCCGCCACCGGGACGTAAAGCCGTCCGCCGATCTTGCGGGCGTCGGTCGAAATCGTGTTCTGCAAGATGGTCAGGCGGGATTTGCTCTGCGCCACCGCACCGGCGGCGAAGCCCAGCAGTAAAGTCGCTGCCGCGACACCCGCCGCTACCGGGAGGGGAACCGATTGTCGTTTGCGCACTGGTTGTTTATTCTCCTAAAGCGTCACGTACCGCACCGGCAACACGATCCACTACCGCGTCGACAGTATCGACGTCGGGTCCTTCCGCCATCACGCGGATGCGGCGTTCCGTGCCCGACGGGCGTACGTTGAGGCGACCGACGCCGGAAAGCCGTGCTTCGCCGTCCGCGATCGCCGCCTTTATTGTCGGCACATCCGCCCAACCGTCTTTAGTGCGCACCGGGATACTGACCAGTTTTTGCGGGTATTCGGTCATATCACCCGCCCAATCCCCGAGTTTGCGTCCGGATTGCGCGCACGCCGCCAACACCTGGAGCGCGGACAACATCCCGTCGCCGGTCGGGGATAACCGGGGGAGCAGGAAATGTCCCGACTTTTCGCCGCCGAGGATCGCCCCTTCCCGCGCCATCGCTTCGGCGACATAGCGGTCGCCGACCGGGGCCGCGATGAAACGAACGCCGCGTTTTTCGAGGGCGACACCGAGCCCCATGTTGCTCATGATCGTTCCGACCACCACGTCATTCGTGAGTTCGCCGCGTTCGTGCAGAAAGCTCCCGAGCAGGCATAGCACGCGGTCGCCGTCGAAAACGCGCCCCCGTTCGTCGGACAGAATCACCCGGTCGGCGTCGCCGTCGAACGCCAGGCCCGCGTCCGCGCCGGTTTCCCGGACGCGGGCGAGCATCGCTTCGGGGTGGAGCGAGCCGCAGTTATCGTTGATATTCACGCCGTCCGGTTCGCACGACAGCGTTTCCACCGTCGCGCCGAGTCCACCGAACACCTGTGCGGCCAGGAACGATGCCGCGCCGTTCGCGCCGTCGATCACCAGTTTCATGCCGTCGAGTCGCACCGGGCACGACTGCTGGAGGTGCAGGGCATACTCCGCGACGGGTTTCGGGGTGCGCGTCACGGAGCCGACTCCCGCGCCGGTCGGGCGCGCCCATTCCTGCCATGTGTCCAGGTGCGTCTCGATCTGCATCTCGGTCGCGTCGGCTAATTTCTTGCCGTCGGAGCCGAAAAACTTGATACCGTTGTCCGCCATCGGGTTGTGCGAGGCCGAGATGACCACGCCCGCCGCCGCGCCGCGCTCTTTGGTCAGGTACGCGACGCCGGGCGTCGGCAAAACGCCCACAGAAAGAACGTTCCCCCCTTGCGAGCAGATCCCGGCGATCAGTGCCGCTTCGAGCAGGTCGCCGGAAAGTCGGGGGTCGCGTCCCACCACGATTTCCCGCTTCGCCTGGTCTTTTTCGCGTAATACGTGCGCCGCCGCCGCGCCGAGTGCCATCGCGAGTGTCGGGGAAAGGTCGGTGTTCGCCACGCCGCGCACGCCGTCGGTGCCAAAATGTTTTCGTTCGGTAGCCATAGGTAACTCGGCTAACCATTCGGCATGAGGAAGTAAGTATCCTGCCCACGTCGGCGGATGAGACAGTTGGCAATGTCTAATTCAGAAGGAAATCCGGGGTTTTCCCATCCGGGTGTCGTTCTCTGCCGACGATCATCTCTTCGACGCCGCGCACCGCCTCCGGCTTGTACCATTGCACGTGCCCATCACAAAACAGGTAGTTTGCCCCGCCGTCATGTCGCGCGGATCCGTCTTCACGGCCGGGGGGTGGCTTCAGCCGCTTCCGATAATTCGCGTGTAGAGTCATGGAAGTGTCTGCGGATTCTTCACACACACAAACGGTGGTGGCGGGATAACGGATCGCTTTACGCGCGACGGGCTTGAAGGTGCCATCAGCCTCCATGGTAGCATTTAAAAGAGAGTTGTACGCATATCCCGGAATCGCTGGAGGGGTAACGACTAAGCCGGGGTGGTTATCATCGAGTGATGGGATCGCTTCGGTGGACGGACAGCCCGGAAGAGGCTCCGCTCTGGAGCGATTTTCGTCCCACCACAGAGACATTAAGGGGTAGTTGCCATCATAATCCTCCGCATACATTTGTAGCGACTGCCCGATACGTCGCAGATTGCTATAACAGACGCGCCTCCGCGACGTCAAATGCTCCTGGAAAAAAACGTAAGACAGAGTCGCGAGGACAACCGCGGCGGCGAGCGAATACCAGACGACTGTTAGGATCGAAGGACGTCGGGAGGAAGGTGAGTAAACCATCGTTACCAAGCCATGCCCATGGAAGCTGGTTCCGCCCGCACGGCGAATGTCGGTTCGGTCCCGTAGTTGACGCCGTTCGCGCACCGGATTCTTTTCTGCATACATCCCTCATAGTCATCTGCAGGAAGGGGAGCACTATAGCCGACGGCTTGTGGCGCGTACCATTTCACATGGCCATCACAAAACAGGTAATTGGCACCGCCGCTATGCCGCGAGAAGCCCTGTTCCATGCCGAGCGTGGGACAGGGCGAAATGTTTTTACAGATGTCGGGACCCGACAGTCCTGCGTATCCCGTTCCTGTCAGATTGGCGTCACAGGCGGAGACGGTGGTTGCGGGAAAAGCAATTCCACTATCGGGAAGTGCGCGTGAAATACTCGGAAGGTTATCTTTCTCCCCCGTACTCATGTCATGACTCAACGCTGAGTTGTGCTCATAGCCGAGTGTGGGGACCGTCTTGCCTCCCTCATTCAGATACTCGGGCGCGGAGGGGCAGGCAAGAAGCCTCATCTTCTCCCTGTCCAATTCCTTGAGACTGCCGGGCCAGACACCGTCATTTTCCTGTACATAAGTACTCAGTGCCACTCCGATTTGCCGCAGATTCGACGCGCAGTTCGCCTGACGCGATTTCGCCCTGGACTGAACTACGGCGGAACTTATGACCGCCGTCAGCACGGCGATGATCCCGACCACTACCAGAACTTCTATCAGCGTGAATCCCCGCGACGCATGACGCAAGTATTTTTTTGTAGCCATTGGTTCCGTCCTGATCTTTTACGTTGTCGGCGAGTGGTGGACAACCCGCCGACAATACTTCATCACAGGCGACATCCGCTCATCTGAGAATCGTTGTGGTCGCCGTTACGTAGGGAGTGTTCGGGCTAGAGTTCGGAAACGAAGCATCATCCGCACTGGGGCATGTCACGCTACGTGGTACGTAGGCTTCCTTGTAAGCCTGACGACCATTTGCAACACGTTCGCAGTTTGTATAAGGATAATCGATATCATCGGCAGTCTCACAGCTATCGGCAGAGCGGCTGTACCTGCAAATCTTTAACCCGCTTGAGCTGTAAGCATGGTCTAAGGAGCTCCATGATCCCATTTTGGAAGCGGAATAATTGGTAATGCCATCGGCGACCACCCTACCGATACCGACAGTCTCCAGAAGTAGTATACCGAGCGTTGCGCTCATCAGTATGGGATGCTTGCGGTAAGTACGCACGAACAGGTTCAACATAGAGATAACACCTTTCCGGCTCATCGGGCTATCAGATTCTTCACCACGACAGCCGTACCGATGATACCCTCCCCCCCTACTTTGTCAAATTATTTGCGATTTTTCCGTTGAATTTCGTAAATACTCGTATATATACTGGGATCAAAAGCAAATAAGCTAAAATAATACCGTGATTCGTTGCTCGATTCAGCTATTTTTGCATGAATAACCAGGATTCGAATACCGACTTTTGCCACGTGATTTATGTCTCGTCGACCTAGTTGTTCGTACTCCGACTCGTCCTGCCGCGCACGCCGTCGGTGCCAAAATGTTTTCGTTCGGTAGCCATACGAGGGTAGGTTCGCCGCGCGGAGGGGCGGTTCCTTCTCGCTACTCGTTGAAACAGGTCCAGTCGTTAAGGGGACGCAAGGCGACGGGCTGCCTGCCTATGTTTAGGCCCTGACTATATGATGGTACACCCCAAGGTGGGATAGGATTCGAGAGTCCGGTGCGTTCCCCTGGAGGAACGAACCGCGTGAACGAAGACATTAGTCGCCTTGCCATTATTTTAGAGGCGAACGAAGCGACCCTGCTGGACGACTGGATCACGGAGCAGACAGCCGCCTCGACGGGCAGGTTTGCGCCCAACCAGGAAGCGGAACGGCGGCGGCAGAGCAAGGAGCTACTCAGCCTCCTGCGCACCGCGACCCGCTCGAACAACCTTTCCGACATCTCAACCCCCGAATGGGAGCCGGTGCGGGAGCTGCTGGCGGACCTTTCCCGCACCCACGCCCGGCAGGGGCTGACTTCCACCGAAACAGCGACGTTCGTTTTTTCGCTCAAGTCGCCGCTCTTCAAGCAGATACGCCGCGACACCGACCGCGACGCCACCGCACTTCTGGACGAAAGCTGGACGGTATCGCTCCTGCTCGACAAACTGGGGATGTTCACGGTGCAGACCTACCAGAAGTCGCGCGAGGAGATCATCGTCCGGCAGCAACAGGAAGTGATGGAACTGTCCACCCCGGTGGTCAAACTTTGGGACGGCGTTCTCGCCCTGCCGCTGATCGGCACGCTGGATTCGGCGCGCACCCAGGTGGTCATGGAATCGCTCCTGTCTAAGATCGTGGAGACCGGCTGCGAGATAGCCATTCTGGACATCACCGGCGTACTTACTGTGGACACCCTGGTGGCGCAACACCTTCTCAAAGCGGTCGCGGCGACCCGTCTGATGGGCGCCGAATGCATCATCAGCGGCATCCGCCCGCAGATCGCGCAGACCATCGTGCATCTGGGGGTGGACCTGTCGGGAGTGATAACGAAGGCGACCATGGCGGAAGCGTTCCGTCTTGCGCTACAACGCCTCGGAAGCACCGTCACCCAACCATCAGGGCGGGTTTGAGCAATGGACCATATCCCGATTTTGCAGATCGGGAACATCCTTCTCGTCAGCATCCAGGTGGATATGCACGACCGGCTGGCGATGGCACTGCAGAACGACCTGACCAACCGCATCGTAGCAGTGGGTGCTAAAGGCGTACTGATAGACATCTCCTCGCTCGACATCGTGGACTCGTTCATCGGGCGCACCCTGAGCAACATTTCCTCCATGGCGAGCGTGCTGGACGCACAGACCGTGGTGGTCGGCATGTGCCCCGCGGTCGCCATCACGCTTGTGGAACTCGGCCTTTCCTTGCCGGGGGTCCGCACCGCTTTGAACGTCGACAAGGGCATGACGCTCCTTCGCACGGCTCTGAGCGAGCCGCCGGTGAGGCAAGGGGAGGA
>JACMMA010000522.1 GCA_014379275.1 Armatimonadota bacterium
GCCGATGCCGTCCGCCCGGGACGCTTCCACCTCGTCAATACAGCACCCACTGATGGTGAGTAGTTGCTTGCCGTGGTTCGGAACGTCGATCACGGAGTTGTCCACGCGGAACTTGACCTCTCCCATCGGCGACACCACGAAGGTCCGGCGCATCCCCAAGCCGACCCCGAACTGGTTGGCGAGCATGCCGCCGCCGTCGAGCAGGATCGGGAACGGCAACTTGTTCGCGGCATGCAGTTGCCGAGCGGCTTCGCCCGTGTCGGACGAGATCACCATCACCTTCGCGCCGGCCATGTTGAAGTCGGGTTCCGTTCGGGCGAGCGAGCGAACCTGCGCCAGCGTTTCCGGGCTACCGAGATCCGGTACGAAAACCAGGAACACGGCGCGCCCCCGGTAGTCAGCGAGGTGCATCGTACGTCCGTCGTGCGTCGGCAATGTGAAGTCAGGTGCCTGCGTACCTGTGGAGACGATCGAGAGTGCCGGAGCCGCCGGGATGCCGCGACCGGACCCGGAAAGCATCAGCCCCGCGAACGTCACCGGACCGGCTATCGCAATCAGTGCCCCCGCGACATAGGCCGCTATTCGTATCTTCGGAATGTTCGCCATGATTGTGTTTCAATAATAATGCCCGCTACCCAGATTGGGATGGTGCACCGGGTAGCCGTCGCCGTCCGTTCCTCTCGGCAGTGAACGGGGCGGGCCGAATTGCCCGCGTTTCGCGACAAGATGATCCGCCCCCCGGTACAGGAAGGCTACCAGGAGTGCGTTCCCTAAAACGAGATAGAGTTGTGTGACTGATAGCAACGTGTCCTCATTCGAGAACGGTTGCCCACCCGCGAGAGTTCGTAACCCGTAGCACGCCGCGACAATGCCGCCGTGGCAAAACAGGGTCAGCCGCGCCGACTGGGTGACGCGATCCCTGTATTTGTGTGCGAGGAAAGAATCCCACCCGCCGTAGTCGTGCAGGATATACAGCCACGCCACCCCGATCAGGCTGATGACTCCGACCACGTTCGGCAGGACGAAATTCCATAGCAAAGTCTGGCTCATGTTCGTTCGACCCTCTCCGCCCCCGCACGGTTACCCGTCGATCGAACCTCGCACCAGCCGCCGCGCCGCTTCCGGGTCGGGTTGGGTCGCCGCGATGACCTCGATCGCCTCGCTCACCTTATCCGCATGCCGCCTGGCGATGATCGCGAGCGACTGGCTGAAGAACCCTTTTTGCGTCCCTTCGTCGGTCAAGATGTAGTCGCTCAGCGCGACGAGCGCGGTGTCCTGCTCTGCCTCTGCGGCGCGGCGCAAATCGCGGTAGCGTGTTTCCTCTTGCGTTTCGTACAGGATCGCGTCCACGAAGAGCGCGATGGCGTCCGTAGAGGCGGCTTGCCAGCGGTGGGTACCGAGCACTTCCGCCCCCCGATTTTGCAACTCCTCGTCGGTAAATAAGCCGCGCCGGGTCAGCCACTCTCCGAGGGCGAGCAGATGCTTACCCTCCTCGTAACACCAGTGCGTCACGTACCAGGTGCGTCCGCGAGACGAGCGGGTGTGCATCAAAAGGGTGGTCATGTAGTCCGGCAGAAAGAGTTCCGCGCTGTAGCAGGTCAGCACCGCACTCACCAATTCCTCGCCCGGTTCTTTCGTATACGACGTTTCCCAGGGTATCGTGTCCCAGACATTCCACTGCCGCGCTTCGGCATCGGCGAAGTAAGCGCGATACAGGGAATACAGATCGGCTTCGGTGTCGTTGTCGAGGCGTGCGGCGGTGGGGTTGAAGGGTGTCGGTTCGCTCAAAAAAACCTGCTGTTCCCGGCGTGACGACCAACGTCGCGCCGTAATGGTACTACGTTTCATCGTACCCCCGCGATACACTGGGTGCAATGCGCCAGCACGTTTTACCGACCCCGCCGAAAACGCATTTCGTAATAACGATTATCCGATGCTAAACCGCCTGTCACAGCTACTAACTCCCTCGCTTCTGGTGCGGCATGTCACCGAAGTTCCCGTGTCATTATTCACCGCCCGCGGGATCCGTGCCGTGGTGACCGACCTGGATAATACACTTTTGCCGTGGCACGCCGACGAGGAAGCTACCCCGGAGGTTCTCGCCTGGCTCGCCGGGTTACGCGATGCGGGGATAGGGGTATGTCTCGCATCCAACACGCGCCGGCTGCCGCGTCTGGAGCGGATAGCGAAAGGCTGGGGCATCGCGCACGTACCGCGCACCGCGAACAAACCGGGAACGGCGGGGCTGCTTCATGCGCTGACGCTACTGGGCGCGCGACGGGAAGAGTCGGCGATGATCGGGGATCAACTGTTCACCGATATCCTGGGCGGGAATAGGCTCGGCATGTTCACAGTGTTGGTGAACCCGCTCTCCGAACAGGAGTTCGTCGGTACACGCTATATCTCACGCAACCTGGAGCGGTTAGTGCTACGCGGCGACCGGGCGCGACCGCGATAGTTACGCCGCCGCGGCCCCCCAGCCCTCAATCCTGGGGGAGCCGGAGGGGAGGCGACGTAACCTGACAACTCGGGACCTACGGCGCCTCGGAAGGCTCCGGCTTCGGGGCTTCCTTCGCGTCCGTTTTTCCCTCGCTCGTCTCTACTCCGCCGCTGCCTTTGACGCCGTCGCCGCCCTTTACCATGTCCGCGTCCGACTTCGCGCTGTCTTTCCCGCCCCGGACCGTTTTCTTTGCGACAACTTCCTTTTCCGGTGCAGGGCGTAGTTCGAGGCGGGTCGCGGAGATCGCCCCCCCGGAGTACGTTCCGACCACGTGCACGGCGTAATTGTCCGGGTCTTTCGCCGCCGTCATCAGGTCCGCGAGTGTGATGGATTTCCCGTCTTTGTCGCGGCAGATGGTGGCGACAGATGTGTTTACAGTCCATGCTTTACCGGCGGCGGGCGGGACGATGCCGTCCCACTCTACGAGCGGCGCAGTGACCGTGAGCGACTTCTCAGTGACCGTTTTCGCGAGCGCCGTGAGTGACGTTTCGCGGGGTGTTTTATCGTCCTGCGTCCCGGCAAGGCGCACCCGGCTGGCGGTCAAAACGCCGGTCGTCGGTTCGTACTCGCCCTCCGCCTCGGCGTACTCCCCCGCACCCGCTTTCTTCAGCGCGGTGAAGAACTCATCCCTGGTCACGGGCAGACCGCTCACGGAGCGCAAGACCGCTCCCTCGCCCAGGGTCACGGTGATCTCGGCATAAGCAGGGTCGACCCGTAGCGTGTCTTTGACGGCGACCGTGAAGGTGCCGCCTTCGGAATTAGCGTTAGACGCCGTACCGGTTACCGACGCGATGTCACCCGGCTTTTCTCCTTCCGCAAGCACAGCAACCGACTCGGCGAGGATACGTTTCGTGGACGGTTGCAAACGTCCGCGCACCGCGACCCGTGCCCCGTCCGTGAGTGCCGGGGACGGTTTGCCGTCGGCGCGATAGAACGGCGCCGAGGAACGGAGCCAGACAAGGAAGTTCTCGCCGCGTGCGCCCGCATCCGGGGTCAGGGCGAAAACGCGCTCCGGACCGTCGCCACCTGCCGTGGCTTCGGACACGGTCCCGACGAACATCGCTGACTCCTGACGCGCCGGGTCGGTGCTGATCCCACCCCGCGCTTCGCGCACGCTGGGCGTGACCCGCCCGTCGGCGAACACGAACGCCGACCGGTCGAACGCGAGAATCAGATCCTCCTTGCCGTTGCCGAGGTCGCGGGGGCGGTCGATCAAAACGGTGAGGACACGCCGTCCTTCGTCGTCGCGGCCGACGGCGTCATCGATCGGGGTCGGCTTGCCGGACGTTTCGCCGCGCTTGAGGAAGGTGATGCTGTTTCCGAGCGTGATACGCGCCCGTTTATATGTTTTCTTGCCAGTAACGCCCGGTGCGGGAATGCCGCCCAGAAGCGCGAGACGTTCCCCGGTCGCGTCGCGCAGTGTCGCGAGGTCAACGACCCGCCCCGCATCGTTCGCCCAGACGGGAAATGCCTGATCATCGGCGGAAACCAACTCGACCTTGTGCACGGTGACGAACACATGCGCGTATTCGGTCGCGCCGGTCGTATTCTCGGTGCGGGCGAGGGTGGCCGGTTTTTCCGTCGCGCCTGCCGTCTTGCTTTTCTGCGCGATATAATCTGTCACGAACAGGCCGAACCGCTTCGCCGGTAGCACGGAACTTATAACAGATTTGGTATTGCCTGTCCCGGTAGTGTCGCCGGAGGAGCGCGAACCCAGCGAAGGGGAGCTCAGACTTTGCCCGGTTCCCGCGCCACATCCGCTCAAACAGAACTGGCATAAAGCCACGCTAGCAAAAATGCCTATAATAGATAAAGCCTGTTGTCTGTTTTGCATCGAAAGCAATGGTCTCCTGATCAATACGGGGCGCGGCGGCATTTCGCCGAAGCGCAGGAAAAACATACTCCGGCATTGTATCAAATAGGTATAGCGATTCTCAAGCCGCATGCACAAACAATTATGACAGTTACGGAACTAGAACAGGCGCAAAGTCCCCTGGGCGAGATTTGCGTCAAACTCGGTAAGATCACGGACGCTCAACTCGATGAGGTCGTCGCCCAGCAGCGGCAGACCGGGCAACGGATCGGCGATATTCTGCGCGATCGGGGGATGGTGAACGCCCGCGACATCGCGGAGGCGATGGCGGTGCAACTGGCGGTACCGTTCCACGACCTGGAAGCCTACCCCGCCGACCCCCTCGTCGCACAACTGTTGCCGTCGCAAGCCGCGCTGACCTTTGTCATGCTCCCCGTGAGTCGGAGCGGTGACAAACTGCGCATCGCGATGCTGAACCCGGCGGACACGGAAGCTCTCGGAGTCGTCTCGCGGTTGACCGGTCTCACACCAGAGCCGGTTCTCGGAGAAGGCAACCTGCTTCGCCGTGCTTTGGGCGCGCTTTATGGCGACACCGACAAGCAGGACGGCACCGCGCGTCTGCTTTCCACTTTATTCCCCGGTGCGTTCGGCGAGGGCGATGACGACGCGGTGGGCTCGGTCGCGTTGCCGCAGTCTTCGGTCACGCTGGTGCGGTCGGCGATCGAAAGTCTGAGCGGGGCGTCTAATCCGGAAGCGGTCGAGCAGGCGGCAAGGGCGATGCTTTCTGCTCTGCTAGACGAAGCCGTACAGATCGGGGCGACGGCTCTTTCCATCGA
>JACMMA010000523.1 GCA_014379275.1 Armatimonadota bacterium
GCGCGTCTCGTCCCACTGGATCGTGTCCTCGAACGGTGCCTCGAAGCAGACGTAGAGACGCAGGGAATCCGCGCCGTACTTTTCGGCGATCTCGTCCGGCGTGACCGCGTTGCCTTTGCCTTTCGACATCTTGAGCCATTGGAACTCGATCCGCACCGGGTCCTCGCGATATGTATCGTCCATCTGCTTCACGCGCCGTGTCGCGGCAAAAGGCCCCTCAGAGGCGTACCGCGCCGTCCATTCCGCGAAGTTATAGCCGGGCAGTTCGTCGAACCGGATCGACTTCTTATCCTCCGAATCCGCATCCACCGGCGTGTAGCCGAGTAACATCCCCTGATTGCGGAGCGACTGGAACGGCTCATCTTTGGATACTAACCCGGCGTCGAAGAACACCTTCTGGAAGAAGCGGGCGTACAGCAGGTGCCCGACCGCGTGTTCGCGCCCGCCCAGATACCGGTCGACATTCATCCAGTAGTCGGACGCCGCGCGGTCCCACGGCGCATCCTGCTCGCGCGGCGACGTGAAGCGCAGGAAGTACCAGGATGAATCCACGGACCCCGCCATCGTGTCGGTCTCCCGCTCGGCGGGTGCGCCACACTTCGGACAATCGACGTGTACGAACTCGGGGATGGACGCGAGCGGCGACCGCCCGTCGGGACCCGGCTTGTAGTTTTCGACATCGGGCAAAAGCACCGGCAGTTGCGAGACCGGCACCGGGACTTCGCCGCAGGTCTTACAGTGGATGATCGGGATCGGGGTTCCCCAGTACCGCTGCCGGGAAACCAGCCAGTCCCGTAACCGGAAGTTGGTTTTCGCCTCGCCGATGCCTTTGCTGACCAGTAGTTCGGTAATGCGCCGTGCCGCCAATTTGACCGGCAGACCGGAAAAGGCGTCGGAGTTGACGGTATATCCTTCTTTCGACACGAACGCGGCGGTCAGTTCGGAACCGTTCGGCGGGTTCTCTACGTCGGCTTCGGTTTCGACTACCACGACTGGCGTCGGCAACCCGTAGCGACGCGCGAAATCGAAGTCGCGTGCGTCGTGCGCCGGGACCGCCATGATCGCGCCAGTCCCATAACCCGCCAGAACATAGTCGGCGACCCAGACCGGCACCCGGTGTCCGTTCACGGGGTTGACGGCATACGCGCCGGTGAACACGCCGGTGCGCTCGCGCCCTTCCGCCGTGCGGTCCTGCTCGGACAACTTCCCGGCGCGCTCGCGGTACACCAGCACATCGGCGCGTTGTTCGTCGGTCACGATCTGCTCCACAAGTGCGTGTTCCGGCGACAGGACCACGAACGACATGCCATACACGGTGTCCACGCGGGTGGTGAAGACACGGACGATCGCAGAGCCTGTGACATGAGTATTTTCAGTCCTCTGCTCCTTCCCGTCAGCAATCTGCAAGTCGAACTCGCACCCCTCCGATTTGCCGATCCAGTCGCGTTGCTGGGTCTTCACGCCCTCGGGCCAGTCGATGTTGTCCAGACCGGCGGTCAGTTTGTCGCCGTAGGCGGTGGTGCGGAAAAACCATTGCGCCATGTCGCGCTTCTCGACCAGTGCGCCGGAACGCCAGCCGCGTCCGTCCACGACCTCGTCATTGGATAGCACGACCATGTCTACCGGGTCCCAGTTGACCGGGGCGTTCTTTCGGTAGGCGAGTCCGCGCTCGTAAAGCAGGAGGAACGCCCACTGGTTCCAGCGGTAGTACTCGGGGTCGGTGGAGTTGATCTCGCGGTTCCAGTCGTAGCCGATGCCGAGAAGCGACATCTGCCGCTTGTACTCGGCGGCGAGCATCGGCACGACGTTGCGCGGGTTGACCTTTTTCTTGATCGCGTCCTGCTCCGCCGGTTGCCCGAATGCGTCCCATCCCATCGGGTGCAGGACGTTGCGCCCGCGCATGCTCATCAGACGCGCAACGACATCGCCGGGGACGTAGTTTTTACAGTGTCCGATGTGCAACCCCGACCCGGACGGATACGGGAACATGTCCAGCACGTAATATTTGGGGCGCGACGAATCGTCCTCGGCGCGGTAGATGTCGGCGTCACGCCAGCGGGCTTGCCATTTGCGTTCGATGCTCTGAAATAGGTCGGGGTAGCGAACGACTTCGCTGCTTGGGTTGGTCATAAGTTCTTCTTTGTCGGCACGGGGCGCGAATTCACTAAACACTCCGCCCGAAACTCTCCGGTATTATATCGCCCGTAGCACAGTAGCAAAACTCTCCACCTGGATCGCACGGTCGTCGTCCCCGACCTGCGGCACCGGGATGAGGGTTGATTCGATGCAGGGTGGGTAAACACAACAGTGGTCTTCTATTTCGAAGGCTCCTTACAAATTAATGAGATTAAATTAGGGATAGTCGTGTCGCGACGCGACAGGGCGGAAAGTGATCACGATGAACACACGGAATTTTTCGGGTACCGTTTCGATGGCAGCACTGATAGCGGCTATCGCGGGGCCGGTCGGTGCGCAGGGAATTAATGTCACCGTGGACGGGGATATCGTCGCCTTCGGGGCGCAAAAGCCGGTTCAGCAATTCGGAAACGTTCTAGTCCCACTCCGGGGCGTTTTCGAGAGACTGGGCGCAACGGTCGCCTACGACGGCGGTACGAAATCGATCCTCGCCGTCCGCGGCGCGACCACGGTGCAGTTGAAGCTCGGCGACGCACAGGCGCAGGTCAACGGCGCGACACGCACTCTCGCGGTTCCGGCACAGGCGGTGAACGGCACGACATTGGTTCCGCTTCGGTTTGTTTCCGAGGCGCTTGGCGCGGCGGTGAAATGGCAGGCCGCGAGCCGTACGGTGATCATCAGCACCACCGAGAACGCGTCCGCAGGCAGCGGGGAACCGACCGAGAATCCCTCCGGCCCGTCCGGAACGCCCGAAGTAACCGCGTTTACCCATGACGGCGCACGCACGCTACGCGGCGGCGATGTTTTGACCGCCACCCTTCGCGGCACGCCGGGCGGAGTAGCATCGTTCTCCGTGCCAGGGATCGCGGCGGCGAAAACGGTGCCCATGAAAGAAACGTCAGCCGGTGTATACGAGGGCGCGTTTACGATGCCCAAAGGACTGACCGTGAATGGGGCTTCGTTACTCGGATCACTCAAGATAGGAACCAAAGCGGCACCGGTGATTCAAGCAGGGAATGCGGTCAATGTAGACTCCGTGGGGCCGAAGTTCGACAACCTTTCGCCCGCACCGAACGCTTCCTTGGCACCGGGCAAGCCGCTCATCTACGGCACCTACACGGATGCCGGCTCGGGCATCAACCAGGAAGGGACGCGCATTCTGGTGAACGACGCGGACGTCACCGGCACGGCGACGGTCACGGACGCGTTCTTTTCCTACCGACCGGCTACCGACCTGCCTTTGGCAAAAAACACGGTGACCGTCGTGACGAAGGATGTCGCGGGCAACGAAAGCCGCAAAGAGTGGGCGTTCACTCTTACGGCGGCGGAAAGCCTGATCAAAACCGTGACCCTGACGCCGGAACTCAAGACGCTGGAACCCGGCGACGAGGTTACTGTACAAGCGACCGCGGCACCGGGCGGCAAGGCACGATTCAGTATCGGGGGTTCCGTGGTGGACCGCGCCATGCGTGAGGAGCCATCCGGCGTTTACAAAGGAACCTACACCATCCGAAAGGGAGACTCGCTCACGGAAGCACCGGCGACAGTTACGTTCACCTCGGCGGCGGGGAAGACCGTGACGCAAGCCGCCGCGCAACCCGTGACAATCGCGGCGGGTGCGCCGGAAAAGCCGGTGATTACTAATCCCAAGGAAGGGAGCGCGGCGGGCGAAAGCGTGACCATAACAGGAACCGCCAAACCGGGCGCGACCGTGCGCTACTCGCTCCGCTACGACGGCACTCTGCTGATTCTTCCCGCGGGCGGCACAGTAACCGAGGGCGAGGTAAAAGCGGATGCGGCAGGAAAATGGACCATACCGGCGATAGCACTGTCTGCGCCACTTGGCATTACGAAAGTATCTTACACCTTATCCGCCGTGACCGTCGGGGCGGCTTCCGATCAGATATCGGAAGCCGCTGCCGTGCAGTTCCGCCGCTAAGGAACGGGGCTTACATTACCCCATGTTTGACGGACGCCGCCCAATGGGGCGGCGTTCACTCTCTGGCACTCAGGATTTATTCCCCTCCCTCCGTCCGTTTTCTTCTGGTCAGAACTCCTCCGGCACGATAGGATACGGGGCATGAGCAAACGCTTCGATGTGTTCGGTATGTGTAACGCCTTGTTCGACCTGCAAGCCGAGGTAAACGAGGAACTGTTGGGCGAAGTAGGTCTGGCGAAGGGCGGGATGACGCTCCTTTCCGACACCGAGCAGAAGGCCATCGTGCCGCAGGTATACCGGCACATCGTCAACACGGAGTCCGGCGGGAGCGGTGCTAACACAATGATCGGCGTCACGCAACTGGGCGGGTCGGCGGCGTTCACTTCCCGCGTCGGCGCAGACGAGCACGGCCGGGCATACCGCGACGGCTTAGCGAAACAGGGTGTGCAACCCAACCTTGGCGAGGGGGGCCCTGGCGAGACGGGCGTCTGCCTTATCCTGATCACCCCGGATGCGCAGCGGACGATGGGCACGTACCTTGGTTTAGCCCGGCATTTAGAAGTATCTGACATAATCGAATCCGATATCCGCGCGTCACGCTATATCTATGTCACCGGCTATCTGTGGGACACCGACACACAGAAGGAGGCCGTTCTGCACGCGATGGAAACCGCGAAACGTGCCGGGGATGTCAGGGTATCGTTCTCCTTATCGGACCCGTTCTGCGTCTACCGACACAAGGGCGAGTTTCTCGAACTGCTGACCAAGTATGTGGATGTCGTTTTTGCTAACCGTGAGGAAGCGTTAGCAATCACGGATAAAGAAACCGTGGAAGAAGCCGCACTCGCCCTCGCCGAAATGACAGGCGGGCTGGCGGCGGTCACGTCCGACAAGGACGGCTCCCTGCTGGTACGCGGCACACAGATCGTACGGATTCCGGTGTACCCTGTGGCGGCACTGGACACTACCGGCGCGGGCGATATGTACGCCGCCGGTATTTTGTATGGTCTGACACAGGACCTCCCCCTCTCGATCACCGGGCGCATCGCATCGTATGCCGCCGCCCAGGTTGTCGCCCGCATCGGTCCGCGCCTTCCGGCGATAGATCGCGAAGCGGTAGAAGTTATCAAACGGAGTTCGTGACTTAGTTTCCGTTGTCAGGTATCAGTGTGGTCGGTTGCCGGCGAACGCGCCGCCCCCATATCCGACAACGGAAACCTGACACCTAACCGCCATGGCCCCTCACGAGATGACGTTCTGTCTTGCGCCGCTTCTGTTCGCCGGAACACTGTTACCCGTCCCGGCGTGGCAACGTTTTCTGAGGGCGCGTTTGTTCGCGCCTGCCGAATCGGTAGTGTTGCGTCTGTCGCGGCTACCGCCCCCGACCTTATACGTGCTTCTCTTCGCATGGGGATTCGGGATAGCCGCCGCACTCTGGCTGTTTATACGTCAGCCGGAGGCGCACATCCATGACGAAGCCTCGTATCTGTTAGCCGCCGATACGTTCGCCCGTGGTCGCGTCACGAACCCCGCGTTCCCGGAGACCATTCGCGCTCACTTCGAAGCGCTGCACATCATTGTCGCCCCCTCGTACATGAGCAAGTACCCGCCCGGGCAGGGATTGCTTCTCGCGCTCGGCATTCTGCTGGGCGGCAACCCCGCCGCCGGACTGTGGATAAACGCCGGTCTCGTCTGCGCGGGGGCATTGTATGCCCTTCTGCCACTCGTTCGACGCCGCGTCGCGATTCTCGCCGCTCTCCTCGCGGTCCTGCATCCCGCCGTGCTCAAATGGACGCAATCGTTCTGGGGCGGCAACCTGTCGCTCTTCGCGGGGCTATTATTGGTCGGGGGGGCGATACGCTTGTTTTCCTCGGCGTCGGTGCGCCCCTCCCCCCTCTCCCTCGGAAGGGAGAGGGGGGAGAGCGTTACCCAAGCCGTCACGCTCGCCGGGGAACGCCCCTCACCCCCCCGCCCCCCTCTCCCTCGGAAGGGAGAGGGGGGCGGGGGGGTGAGGTCGAGCGTCGGTGTCGCCGTCGGAACCGCGCTCGCTCTCCTCGCTAACTCCCGCCCGTTCGAGGGACTGGTCGCGGCTTCCCTTACCCTTCTCCCGGTGCTACCTGTCCTGTGGCGTGGGTTACGTACCGCGCCCGGGAAATGGATTTCCCGCCTCCTGCTTCCTGCGGGGGCGGTGCTCGCCGTGACCGCCGTGCTCATGCTCGCGTACAACGTGCGCGTGACGGGGAAGCCGCTTCGGATGCCGTACGCCGTGCATGAAGACACGTACGGCGTCGTGCCGTTGTTCCTTTTTCAGGACGTGAAAGAAGTGCCGGAAACCTTGCGGCACGACACCATGCGCTTCATCAATGCGTATACCAGTGTCTACGGCTACTGGGGCGAGCGCGACGCGGCGCGAAATATCTGGCGCGGCATCGGGGACAAAGCGGACACGCTGGCGCGGTCGGCGTTCCAGTGCTTCGACCCGACGGTTTACTGGCTCGACACGCCGCCCCGCGCCCATCCCCTGACCGATTTTCTGAAGTTCGTCCCCGCGTTCTTGCTCGTCCCCGGCTTAATTGTCGCCGTGCGGAAAAGCGGCGTCGCCCGCTATGCCGTGTTCGCTCTGGCGGCGTTTGTCGGGGTGATTTGTCTCGGCACGTTTATCAACCCGCATTACGGCGCGCCTGTCGGCGGCTTCGCGCTGATTGTCTGGGTGATGGCGTGGCGATATACCCACGTGCTCCGATCGCGTTCGGGTCGAAACCGGCGGATTGGACGGGCGGTGTCGCGGGCGTTTCTTCTACTGTATCTTCTCTCGGCGGCTTCCTGCGTCGCCTTCTTCGCGGGCGACGAGTGGCGATGGATGATCCAGGACCGCCGCCCGATCGGGGCGATACTCACCCGCGTTCCCGGTAAGCATCTGGTGCTGGTCTATTACGGCGCGACGAACGTGAAGTCGTCGGCGGAATGGGTCTACAACGGCGCGGATATAGCCGGTCAAAAGGTCGTCTGGGCGCGCTACCTGTCGCCGGGCGAGAACACGAACCTGCAACGACATTTTGCGGATAGGCAGGTCTGGCTATTGGACGCGACGGTTCCGATTCGCCCGCATCTTTACCGCTATGATCCCGCCCGGATGCGCGATTTGCCATTCCCGCCCCCGCGCACCATCGATCCCGGTGTAGTGGCGAAACTCCGGGCGGGTCTGCCGACGAAGCCCAAGGACAAATCGGGAGTCGACGCGCTACCGGCGACGGAGCAGGCAATGTACCATACACAGGTCCGCGAGCGATCGCGGGTCCGGCGCTTGCTGGCGGCGGTGCCGGAAGTTAAGTGATCAATTCGTCTGCGATGGTCCGGTACGGCTCACATGAAAACACAAGCCGACAACCAACCCCCTCCTAAGTCTGCCCCACCCAATCTGCCCCGGCGATCGCGTTCCATCGCTCCAGAATTTGCTTGAACTCGCTTTCCGAGAGCGTCACGCCGTCGGCTAAAAGTGCCGCGTTCTGCGCCCAACGTTCCGGAGTCTTCGTGCCGACAATCGCCGTCGTCACGCCGGGCGCGGTTAGCGCAAAGCGGAGCGCGGTACGCGTGCGGGCGTCGCCGTCTTGCGTGTTCAGGAAATCGTACCCCAGCTTTTGCATACGGTCCCAGTACGGCTTGCGATATTCGGGGACATCGGCTTCATTCACGTGACGCCAGACGGCGTTCGCGATCGGTCGCTTGGCGATGACGCCCATCCCGCGCTCCACAGCGAGCGGCAGGGTTTTCGTCAGGCATTCCTGATCCATGACATTCACCGACGTTTGCAGCGTATCGAACGCCCCGGTTTCGATGGCGTACTTCGCATTCTCGCCATCACCACTGTAGCCGATGAAGCGTGTTTTCCCGGCGTCCCGCGCCTGTCGCAGGACCGCGATCACGTCGCCCTGCCGCAAAATATCCACGCCGCACGAGTGCAGTTGAACCAGATCCACGCTGTCCGTGCGTAGCCGTTTCAGGCTACGGTCGATGCTTTGCGTCAGCAGTTGCGGCGACCAGTCCGGCGCGTCGATCCCCGACGCATGCCCGCATTTCGTGAACAGGAAATACTCGCTCCGTCGGTGTCCGATGGTTTCCCCGATAAGATGCTCGCTCGCGGTCTCCTCGGAGCCTGCCCAATAACATTCCGCCGTGTCGAGCGCGTTCAGTCCCGCATCGAGCGCGGCGTTCAAAAGGCGGCTGACCGCGCCGATGTCCGGCTTCTCAAATCCGATCTCCGCCCCGCCGAAGCCGAGCACGGAAACATTCATGCCAGTTTTGCCCAAAATTCGATGTTGCATAATGCGATCAGGATACCCGCGTTCCGAAAAAATTCGGCGTGATTCCTTCCCTTCCGGGTACAATGAAGTCCGACCGAACGCGAAAAGGGGTGGCGCACGAATGCAGGTTTCCAAACGCTGGCGAATATGGCTCGGTATCTGTGCATTAATCACGGGGCCGTTGCTGTTGCGCGATGCCTATCAGATCGCGACAAATCCGCCCGTTCTTGACGCCCCCCTTGCGTCGTCGCTGCCGAAACTAGCCGACGCGCGAGACGAGGTCGTTCTCCAGGATGGCATCAAGGTCAAACTTATCGAGGTGCGCGCCCCGATACCGAGTGGCTATGCCGCGTGGTCCCCAAGAAGTACGACATTACCGGAGGCCGCCCCCACGCTAAAAACATGGCTTGCTGGTGACGACCGTTACTCAGGGGAAATAGACCCTGAAAAGCAAGCCTATCGATTTGCGGTGGAGATGGGAGGGCTTCCCACAGGCACCCTACGGATGGCGATCTCGGGCCCCGACGGTGTCACGCGCGATGCGGAGGCGACGCATAGTGATTGGAGAATGAACGGCGTGGGGGGCATGACGAATTGGCTTTTGCTCCCGCGTGAGGATCGCACCACAGATGTGTATGCCGGGGTCGCTCTAGCGTCCGATCGGCGGATCCTCGCACAGTTTCCGGTTCGTGGCGCGATGGGTGTCAATCACGGGGAAGAGGCCCTATGGATGAGCAGCCCTGACGGCTGGACACAACCCATCGAAATCATGTTGCCCGCGAATCGACGCCCACGCATCACTAGCCAGTACCACATGGAAATTTATGAGTTGGATGCCCTGGGCAGTGCGCGACTATACAGCCAGCGCACGGTGTCCGTGTCACCGACCACGACCCGGCTACACGTGAACCTTTATGGGCCACTCCGTAACCGCAATAATACTCGCGCGATCCGGGTGGCGCTCACCCCGTTCCGCTGGGCACGGTTCGCCGATGTTCCGCTCACTATTCCCGATGCGCATGCGGCGAGACTGAATCCGCATCCGATTTCGTCGCAAGTCGCCCAGGTGCGCCGTGCGATCACGGGCAGTCCCCACGATTCGGCTTTCTACGAAGTCGTTTATGCCAAGCGAACGCAGCTGTCCCATCCGCAGGTTGCCCGGTATGTGGCGGATTCAGCGGTCATTTCTCAAACGCTGCACGACGCGGAAGACCTGGATTCCGCCCCGGTACCGAACGAGTCGTATCTGCACGTTTATCTTCCCAAAGTTTGGGGGCAGAACGCGGACCAGATGCGGCTGACGGTGACGACTCGGACGGGAAAGTCCCTCCAAGCGTTCCGCCAGAACTACGCCTATGTTTCGCACGGGGAATGTTTCTACACGCACTGGAAGGTACAGGGCATCCCCCCTGGAGATATAGACTCGGTCCTATTCGGCCTCCGTCACTAGCAACCATAGAACTGATACCGATTTGCAATAACTTCGCTCTGTTGCAAATCGGTGGTAGAATATGGTCGTTATGGCCCGACATCCCGAATACGTTCGTATGCTAAACGCCTTGAAAGAAGAAGGCTACCGTGTCACCGCGCCGCGCCGCGCCCTGCTCCGTACGCTCGCCGAAACCCGCGAGCCGCTCTCGATTCAAGAGTTGCACGCCCTTGTCAACCCCGAGCCGGACCCGGACGAGGAACCGGAAGAGGAAATCAACCTAGTCACGGTGTACCGGTTCGCCAATCTTCTGGTAGATCTCGGGCTAGTGCGCCGCGTCGAGTTCGGTCAGGGCTATTATCGCTACGAGCGGGACGAGTCGCAAGAGGGCCCGCATCACCACCATATCGTGTGCCGTCAGTGCGGCAAAGTAGAAGATTTCCACGGTTGCGACCTGCAAGACTTGACCAACCGGCTCGAAGGTGACACCGGATTCAAGATCGAGCGGCATCAGTTGGAGTTGTATGGGGTATGCCCGCAGTGCCTGGAATCCCCCACCCCGGACATGCGCCGCACCAGCGGTGGGCGACTGACACCGGTGGAGTAAGAGTCAGGGAACTTCATTCCCTGTGCTATCGCCCGCACACACGGTCCGGTAGCGAGTCGGCCTGTATATCGCGGCGACCCGGGGGTGACATGACCACGGCGTATTCCAGCGCGTTCTGTAGCTCGCGGATGTTGCCCTGCCAGTCGTGCGCGGCGAGGACCGCCAGGGCGTCCGGGGCGACGCCATCCGGGAACACGCGCTCGTTGTCTTTCGCGGAGCGATCCAGAAAAAACGCGGCGAGCGCGGGGATGTCTTCGACGCGTTCCCGGAGCGGCGGAAGAATCACCGGCACGACGTGTAGCCGGTAGTACAGGTCCAGACGGAAAGACCCTTCTTGGACGGCTTGCCACAGATCGCGGTTGGTCGCACCGACTACGCGCACATCCACCTTGATGCTTTTTATGCCGCCGATCCGGGAAATCTCCCGCTCTTGCAGGGCGCGGAGAAGTTTCACCTGCGTGATGTGCGGAATGTCGCCGATTTCGTCCAGAAACAGCGTGCCGCCGTCCGCCAATTCGAACCGCCCCGGCTTCGCCCCCGCCGCGCCGGTGAACGCCGACTTCTCGTGCCCGAACAGTTCGGATTCCAGCAACGTCTCGGGAAGCGCGGCACACGACACAGCGATAAACGGCCCCCGGCGGCGCGGCGACGCTTCGTGAATCAGCTTCGCCGCGACTTCCTTGCCGGTGCCGGATTCGCCGAGCAGTAGCACCGTAGCGCGGGAGGAGGCGGCAGCGAGGAGGCGCCGTTGCAGGAGGCGCGTCGCGGGGGCGTCTCCTATCATGGATACCCCCGGCGGGAGCACGATCGGGGCGTTTTCCACGTCCTGCGGGCTAGCTATCGTTTCCGTGGCGGTTGATTTCGCGGATATTTGCGTGGGGGCGGACAGCGGCGCGGATTTCAACGCCCGTTTCACGGTTTCGCGTACCTGTTCGACGTCGAACGGCTTGGTGATGTAATCGAACGCCCCGAGGCGCATCGCTTCCACCGCGGAACGCACCGTGCCGTGCCCGGATATGAACAGGGCGCGTATGCCGCCGTGATACTTTCGTACCGCTTCCAATGTTTCCAGACCGTTCATATCCGGCATCAGAAAGTCCGTGATCAGGACGTCCAGGATCGGCTCGTTCTTTGCTTTCTTCACGGCGTCCTTGCCGCCGTCGGCTAGAATCACCTGGTAACCGTCACGGGTCAGGACGGCGGCGAGAACGCGTCGAATATTCGGCTCATCGTCCACGATCAGCACTGTAGGACCGGTCGGCAGAACCGCCTCGACGGCAGGTTCGACGGCCGGTGCTCCGTTCTCGGCTTGCTTGGCGGGGGACGGAGCGAACGCATACGGTGCGCGCCCTCCCACGGGCTGAGATTCCGCACCATTGCGTTCGCGTGTGGTGCTACGTGTGATAGCCATTGGTAGGGGCAACTCCTGAAAGAACGGTGGCGGTTGGGAACATCGCGGACGGCAGACGTGGTTCGCGAGGTACATCGAGTGCGGGCAGGGTGAATCGGAATCGTGCGCCGCCGGTGCGAATGTTCTCCACATGCACGACGCCGTTATGGGCGAGTATCGTCCGCTTCACCTGCGCCAGACCTAATCCGGTGCCACGCGCCTTGGTGGTGAAAAACGACTCCCAGAGATGCGGGAGTAGCGGTGCGGGAACACCAGGACCGTTGTCTTCGACTACGATCGCGTAAACGGGTTGCCCGTTCTCCGTGCTACGCTGCAACGTCACCGTGATTGTATTATTGCTGGAAACACCGGAGGCGGTCGTCATCGCTTGCGCCGCGTTCAAGAGCAGGTTTCGTAAAACGCCGCCGATCTGCGCGCTGTCTACCTCCACCCAGGCGGGATTCGTCAGCGCGATGACTTCATCAATCCGCGAAACACCCAGGCGTTCCAGTTCGGGCGTCAAAAAGCCGATCTCGTGCTGGACGACTTCGCGTAGATCGCGGCGCATCCGTTCGGGAGGGGTCGGGCGGGCGAACTCCAGAAGATCGGTTGTCAACGCCCCGAGTCCGTTTACTTCCTCCACCACGATCCCCAAAAAATCGCGCAACGTCGCGATCTGCTCCGAGGTTACGGGTGTTTCTTCATCGTCGAATTCGGCGAGAAGAAACTGTGCGGCCCCCTTGATAGACGACAACGGGTTACGCAACTCGTGCGAGATGGATGCCGCCAGTTGTCCTAGCGCGACTAGCCCCGCGGTGCGCTCCACCTCGCGCTCCATCTTCGCCGTCTCCGCACCGGCCCGGGTCAGATCATCCACCGTCCGGGTTTGGCTGATGACCGCCCCGGCTTGCGCCGCGAACAAGGAGAACATGCGGAGATCGCCCTCAGTGAAGGGCAATGCGGGGGCGTGCCGCGACAAACAAAGCACCCCGACGATTCCGCCATCCATCGCGACGAGCGGGGCGCACAGGGCGGATTCGACATCGGGACGGGGGGTAATATCGGGTGCGCTACCTCCGTCGCGGAGGACCGGATGTTGGCGCGGGTCCTTATTGACCAGGATAGCCTGACCGGATGCCGCGACGCGTCCGGCGATCCTCTCACCCACTAGCATTGTCACCGATTCGGCGACATCGGCGGGGAGACCGACTTGCGCCGCGACGCGCAACGTATCGCCGCCCCGCTCGCGCAACAGCAATGAACAGGTGTGCGCGTCCATCGTCACCGTCGCCCGCTCCGCTACCATCTGTAAAAGTCGCGATGATTCGGTTTGCGGCAACGCCCGCCACAGTTCGTACAGTGCGGAGATTTGTCGCTCCCGCCGTTCATGCTCGACTTTAGATCGCACCAGACTGCCTGTCGAACGCGCCCCGCCGGAAGCGGACGCGACCGTCTTAATTCCGGTACGTCGGGAGAAAGGTTTGTCGGTCATAGCACTTTACCTAAACAATGCGTGCGCGCTGTCTGTGTGTAGCCCTTCGCACGATTACCGCAGTGTAGGCCACACTGACGTAGCGGCAAACCGCGCCACGCACCGGTATACTATACGGCAACCGCGACTCTTTTGCTTATTCTACCCGCCGTCACGGATCGCCTTTTCATTGTATGGTCGCCAACGAAACAACTTACCCGACACAGCACGAACGTGATTCCCGCGAACCGGACACAGGGGAATCACACTTCTCGACAACCCAACATGACGGAAACTATGCGCCTGGGAACCCGACACCTACTGCGTACGGTCTTGTCTCCGCCGTGTACGACGCGTTGATGGCGGCGGTGCCACACGACGCGTGGCTGCGACGTATTGAGACCGAATGTGCGCGGCGCGCGAAAACACCCCGCTCCGTTCTGGATGTCGCCTGCGGGACCGGTATCGTCAGCGAACTGCTCGTGCATCACGGGTATTATCCGGTAGTCGGCATTGATCTGTCTGCACCGATGATCCGCATCGCCCGCACCAAAGCGGACGCCCACAATTTAGCCGAAAAAATTACGTACCATGTGCAGGATGCGGCGACGATGGATCTGGACGCGGCGCGGTTTGATCTCGCGGTCAGTCTCTTCGACTCGCTGAATTATATCATCGATCCAAACGACCTATCGAAAGCGTTCGTGCGTATCGCGCACCATTTGAACCCTGGCGCGGTACTGGCGTTCGATGTCAATTCGCTTTATGCCCTTTCGCACGATCTGTTCACACAAACCGGCGCCTCCGGCCCTTTGAGTCATGTGTGGAAATCGCACTGGGATCGCGAAAGCCGCACCTGCCGCGTCGAGATGGACTTCACGCTCACCGGCGAGAAAACCGGCGAACCCCGGCAGTTCCATGAAACGCACGTCCAGAGGGCATACACGATAACCGAGCTGCGCGAGATGCTAGAGGCGGCAGGTTTCGTGAACATCTCCGTTTATGGGAACTACGGGGAACGTACCCCCGGGCCGAAATCGGACCGGCTATTTTTCGCCTGTGAGATGCGGGGATAGGATGGAACGGGCCGCCGCCTTTTCCCGCCGCTTCGCCGCCCCCTTCGTCTGGGTGGTCTACGCCGCCATGCTCTGTCTGATGTTCCGATTCGTCGCGGTTTACGGTGTGAACATGCCCCACGGCGACGAATTCGAGGACACCGTGCCCCGTATCGCGGGCGCCGTGCCGGTAACGCTTGAGTGGCTCTGGAGTCCCTGGAACGAACACCGGATTTTGTTACCCCGCCTCATCTCACTTGCGGTACTTGGAATCACCGGCACTGATTTCAAGGCGATGATGTTTTTCAATGCGGGGCTACTGGGGGCGGGGTGTGCTCTGTTACTGCTTGCCGCAGGGCGTGTCCGTGCACGCCTGTCGGCGGCGAAGAGGGGGTACCGCTGGAGTGCGGCGGACGCTTTCTTCCCACTGGTGCTGTTGCATACGGGGCACTGGGACAACCTGACGTCTGCGTTCCAGATCCAGTTCTTCAGCGCGACGTTTCTCATCGCGCTACTGGTGTTCGCCGCCCTGACCGGGCGGGTGACGAAGGCTGAGCAGATTTCGGCCTCCTATTTTACTCCCCTTGCCGTGCTTTTCGGTCTGCTCGCGCTCTCAGGCGGTAGCGGTCTGGTATTCGCCCTGCCAGGGTCGGTCGCGCTAGTCGTACTCGGCGTGGTGTTATTACGGCAGGGCGGAAGCAAACGTGCAGGCTGGCTGGCGATAGGGACAGGTCTGCTTATCGGGACGGTTATCGCGCTCTACTTTCGCGGGTTGCACCCGGAGTCCCCAGGCGGTTTACCAGTCACGGTGCGCACCATCACCCATACTGCACTCAATTACACCGCCATGGGACTCGGGCGGGGAATGATGCCGGTTTGGGATACACACCGGACCGTGCGCATCGTCGGCATGTTCCTGGCGGTCGGGGGGGCAGTTGCGGCGGCGTTGCTGCTGGCACGTAGCGGTAAAGAGAAGCGGCATGGAAAGTTCATGGCGGCAGCGATCGTTTTGATTATGGGTCTTCTCGGCGTCGGGATAGCGCGTGTCACGCCGCCGGGACCATATGACGCTTTCATGATTATGCTGATTCCGGCGTTCACCGTTCTGGTCACTGTGTCCGGGTTGCAGACACTCGCTGACCGGACCGTCTCCGCGGAAACACGGATACGGCTACTGTGGATGGGAGTACTCATCGCCGGGGCATTACTCGCGGCGGTCGCGGTCGGCAAAGGGCGTGCGCCGATGGGTAGCGGAGCAGGGTTCGCCCCCCGCTACTGCTTGCTGTCGGCGCAACTCCTTGTCGGCGTCTACTTCGCCGCACTCCTCCAGCATAAAAGTGACTTCGTACGCCGGTTTGTCCCGATTGTATTGTTCGCCCTATCGGCAGTATTGCTACCCGCGAACCGCTACGACGCGAAGCTGCTCAACGATTCGAAGCGGCGGATGTTGGCGGATTACCGCGACCATGCCCGGAAGGGTTTTTCGCTAGAAATACTCACGGCGCTGGGAACGCCCCGGATGCATCCGCGCGCCAACCAGGTTCGTAGTGGGATCGTGGTTCTGCGCGCACACGGTTTCGCGCCTTTCGCGCGGACGCCGGACGCCCCCGGGGTGCGGGCTGTACCTGTCCAAGATGGTACACCACGAACCACTTTCCCAGAGATCTCCATGACCACGCCGACGCGTATTCCCGTCGCGGGCGCGGTGGGACCGGTGCGAGCCGTCGTCGTCGGGTATGCCGACTATGCCGGACACGGCCTGTTCGCCAATTACGAGGTGGTCGCTCTTCGTCGTATCCCGGGCGGTTACGTCGAGCAAGGGGAGTCGCGACAAATACCCAACCCCGACTTCGGAACCGTACTGCTGGAACCGGGGGGGGAAATAGACGCGATCGAGGTCCGCCCTGTCCGCGACCCGGCCGGGGGAGGCCCTGCCAGGATCCGGGTTAACCAGATTACGTTATTGCAGGAGTACCGTCCGTGAATCGAATCCGTTTCATCGCCGCCCTTGTCGTGTTGTGTCTTCCACTTCTCTGCGGTTGCCCGGCGGGGAACGACACCGGGCAACCCGACGCCCCGGGCGTTTCCCCGAAAGCCCCCCGGGATGCCGCCGCGACCGGCGCATTTCAGAACACCGACCCGTGGATGCTTACCACGACTGAGGCGAACGCGGCACGCGGCAACAACGGTATCTATCTGTCGAATGGCACCGTCGGTGCGACATTCGGCAATCGCGGGTTCGGCGACAAAGAAGGTGTCGTCTACCGCGCCGGATTGTACGACGATCAGGAAACGCTTCGACCGGTTCCCGCCGGGCACATCCCGAACATCGCCGCCCCGAAACCGGACGAACCGTACCGGCAAACGCTGGATTTAAAGCGCGGCGTCCTTTCCACGGAATACGACCGGCGTACCGTGACCGCGTTCGTATCGGCGGCGCGGCCCGACGTCGTTGTCGTTCATGTCAAAGGGGCCACGAAAGACGAGATGACTTCCGGCACTGCCGATCGCATCGGTAATTCCCAAGCGATCCCCGGGGCGGCGGGTGTTCCAACCCGCTATGTTTGCGCCGACTACTCCTACGTCGCAGACGCCGGCACAACCGATTCGTTCACCGCGATTTATGCGCTGTCCGAAGGGGCGACCGAACAAAGTGCCAAGATCGCGGCATCTACCGCGGTACGATCCGCGCTTGCCACCGGGTTTGAGGCACTTCTCGCCGCGCACACGCGTGAGTGGGAAAATCGCTGGAAGGCGGCGGGCATTTCCATCGATGGCGATGCTGAAGCACAGCAACTGGTCAATAAACTCACGTTCGACCTGCTGCAATCCGTGCGCGCCGGCGGGGACGATTCCGTCGCCCCGGAAGCGTTGTCAGGCAACTTCTACAAGGGGCATATCTTCTGGGACGCCGACATCTGGATGTTCCCCGCCCTGCTCGCGCAGTACCCGGACGCGGCGAAAAACCTGCTCGACTACCGGTACAAACATCTGCCGGAGGCGCGCGCCATCGCCAAATCACAAGGATTCGCGGGGGCGGATTACCCGTGGGAGTCGGCGAGCACCGGTACGGAAACCGCACCGAGCGGCTTCTCGACCGAGCGACATGTCACGGCGGGCGTCGGGTTCGCCGCGTGGCAGTATTATCTCGCGACCGAGGATACGCCGTGGCTCAAAGAGCGCGGCTACCCGGTGCTTTCCGGCGTCGCCGATCATTTCGCGTCCCGCGCCAAAAAGAAC
>JACMMA010000524.1 GCA_014379275.1 Armatimonadota bacterium
TCGCCGAACAGGGAGAACCCTCCTGCGCAGACACTTTCCCCTACCCGGTGGCGAAGTCCACGCTATCGCATCATCTGCGAATACTGCGTGAAGCCGGAGTCATACTGGCGAGAAAGCAAGGGCGCGAGTACCACAACTCCCTGCGGCGCGAGGAATTAAACGCACTCTTCCCCGGCTTATTGGACGCCGTTTTAAAGGCGGCGGAGAGCGATGAAACCCAGGCGACAGATTAGAAAGTTAGTCGAGTACTGTATCTGTGCGATACCGCGTACCCTGTAACCGTTGACCTATCTCGTGTGTCTGCTTAGCAGGAGGAAACATGAGGCATGAGGGCTGACACGCACCCCCTTTACGAAACATTGATCGCATTCCCGCTCGACTCGGCGGAAGCGACGTTCCCATTTTCCGCGAAGCTATGCTCCGACAACGGATGGACGAGACACTACACACGGCGCGTACTCGCGGAGTACCGCCGTTTTTTGTTTTTAGCCGCTACGTCGGGCCACCCCGTCGCGCCGCCCGACCCGATCGATCAGGCGTGGCACCTGCACATGGTCTACACCCGCTCCTACTGGGACGAACTTTGCGGCGCCACGCTCGGCTTTCCGCTACACCACGGACCGACGCGCGGCGGACAAGCAGACGCGGACAAGTTCACCGACTGGTATGCGAGAACCCTCGAATCGTACCGGGCGTGGTTCGGTGAGGAGCCTCCCGGCGACATTTGGACGCCCGTAGCGGAGCGATTTTCGAAAGAGCGGAACCGCTTCCGGCGTGTGAACCTTTCGGAGAACTGGGTGATTCCCAAAACGATGCCGCGCCTCGCCCCGGGCATCGCGCTACTCGGTGCACTTTGCCTGGCCCCGTTGACCCTGGGGGCGTCGGGAGAGCAGGGGGCTTATGCACTTCTCGTAATGGTGCTTCTGGTCGCGCTCCTCGGTGTGTTTCTCGCCCACAACGGTGCATCGTTTTCGGCACGATCCCAGCGGCGGAACGCATCCGCGGGCGGCGGCGGGGCAGATAACATAGAGTTGGCATCCGGAACTGATCATCGGGACCATCCGCACCCGGTAGGGGCGGACGAAACCAACGGGCACGGTGATAGTAGCAGCGACAGCGGCGGCGCGGATGGCGGCGGCGCGGATGGCGGATCATCGGGCTGCGGCGGCGGTGACTGACCCCGAAAAAAGTTTCCCTATGGCGCAACCAAACGGTGAATTCCGGCGTATTATGATAAAGTATTGGTGGCGACAAATGTCGCCATGCACCGTTTCCGCCGGCGTACCTGCTGGCATCGCGCCATGCCGCGCCCCGTCTTTCTCAGCCAATTAACACATCAGGTAGGAGTGCATACCCTTTGAACAAAACTGTTTCCCCTTTCCCGGCGAACCGAAAGCGCACCGCGCTTCGCATTTCCTCGGCCGTACTGACTCTCATGCTCGGTGGCGGCTTTGTTCCGACCCAATCCCCCCGTGCCGCTTTCGCCGCCGCGGATAAGTTTTATCTCGTCTATCGCGCGGAAGCGGGTCAGGTGAAGAAGACGAAGGCAGATGCCACTATCAAGTTCGAGGTCGCAGGACAGGCGATCACGATGGATTACAAAGGTACCAGCAAAGTTACCTACGCCAAAGTGTCCCCCAACGGTGACGTGACCCTCGAAGATAAGACCGAATCCGAAGAGTACACCGTGAACGGAGCCAAAGCTCCCGCCGAGGAAGTGAACGATGACACCTCCACCGTGACGCTCAAGCCGAACGGCGAGATCTCCGGCTACAAAGAAGAAAAGAAGGACAAGGATGACGAGTCGGATGATGTTCATCTCGGCGTCCGCCTGCAAGCCGCTAGCACCCCGATTTTCCCGGCAAAAACCGTTGGGACTGGCGACAAATGGTCGCACGACTACAAAGCGAGCACCGAACTCGGGACCCGCGACGCGCACGCCGACTTCGAACTGATCGGGTTCGAGAAGATCGGCGAAGTAAACACGGCGAAGATCAAGATAACCTACGCCGAATCCGGCTCCGACGCGATCGCGATGAAGGGTACCGTCTATGTGGATGTCGCGACCGGCGATCCAGTGCGCGATGATTTCGAGGCGACTGGGATCCCGTTCGGACCTGACGGCACCAAAGCGACCGGCACTTTTCACGACGAGCGAACCGATGGCGGTCCTTACGCGGCAAATAAAAGCCCGCAGCCGCTGACCGAAGCCCCGAAGGCGGTCGCGACGGCGAAAGCCGACGACAAAAAGCCGGGCGCGGCGACAGTAGTCACGAAACCCGGCGAAACGAAACCTATCGAGGCTGCCAAACCGCCCGAGCCGAAAAAAGATAAGACTATCGACGAGACGGTGAAAGAGGGATTCACGAAAATCCCCGGTCTCGTTACGCTGTACCGCAAAAAAGAAGCCGGCAAAGATACCATCTACGCGGAGCTGCCGGAAGATCAATTGGGCAAGATGATGATGCTCCAGGCGACTGCTTCGACCGGCACCGCCGAACAGATCGTCGCGGGCGACCCGATCAACGACATCGTGTTCAAATTAGAGAAGATCGACGACCGCATCTTCTTCACGATTCCGAACTTTTTCTATCGCGCCGCGAACCCGGAAATCGCCAAATCGGTGCGGCGTTCGTTCGCGGACGGCTACCTGCAAGCGTTCAAGATCGAGGCGAAGCAAGCTGAGCGTAAATCAGTATTGATCGATATTTCCGACCTGTTCCGGGGCGACCTGGCGCAGATCTCGGCGGCGTTCGCCGGAGGCACCAGCCCGTTTTTGGGTATGTCCGGCGGGGGCGGCTTCGGTATGGACCGCGACAAGACGTTCATCAAGGAGATGAAAAATTTCCCGGAAAATCTTGTCGTTAGCACGCAGTATCACTTTCAGCGGGGCGGTCGTGGCTTCTCGGCGACGCTCGCGGATAGCCGCTCGGCACCGATCACGGTGGTTTACAATCTTTCCGTGCTCCCCGGCACGACAGACTACACCCCGCGTTTATCCGATGACCGTATCGGCTACTTCGAGACCGGCTTCCAGTCGTTCGATGATGACGCCAAGCGCGACCAGCTCACCCGCTATATTCTGCGCTGGGACCTGAAAAAGAAGGACCCGAACGCCGCGCTTTCCGAACCGGTGAAGCCGATCACTTTCTGGCTGGACAATGCGATCCCGAAAGAGTACCGCCCGGCGTTTGAGAAGGCGTTTCTGATCTGGAACTCGGCGTTCGAGAAGGTCGGGTTCAAAAACGCTATCGTGGTCAAGCAGATGCCGGACAACCCGGACCCGAAGGACCCGAACACCCCGTCCGACACGGCGGACATGCGGTTCAACTGCATCCGCTATGTCCACTCGCCGGATAACGCCTACGCAGTCGCGCTGTTCCGCACTAACCCGATGACCGGTCAGATCCTGAACGCCTCAATCACGGTGGATGCGGGCATCGTCCGCTTCACCAAAGTGGAGCACCAGAAAGAGGTGGATCCCGCGCAGGCATTCGCCTACGGCGCGGGCATCCCTCAGGAAGAAGAGCGGCTACGCCAGAAACTCGCCGCGAATACGCAATCGGGCGGTGCCTCGTTCTCGACGTTCAGCGGGCTGGCGAAGCACAACCACGCCGATCCGCGCTCCTGTTCCCTCGCACACGAAGCGAAGACACAGGCACACTTCGGCTATCACGCCCTCGCGGCACAGTCGGCCACCGGAACGCTCTCGCCGACGGATATGAAAGCGTACACGGATCAGTTCATCATCGAAGTCGTCGGGCACGAGTTCGGTCATATTCTCGGTCTGCGCCACAATTTCATCGCGTCGAAGGAGTATACCCTCGCGCAACTGGGTGATAAGGCGACCACCGATAAGGGCGGCATCGGCGCGTCTTTGATGGACTACAACGCGTTCAATATCGCGGCACTCAACAAGAAGGGCGCCGCCTATTATTCGACGAATATCGGCACGTACGACCGGTGGGCGGTCGAATACGGGTACACGCCC
This sequence comes from Armatimonadota bacterium, assembly GCA_014379275.1. GTDB lineage: Bacteria > Armatimonadota > Armatimonadia > Armatimonadales > Armatimonadaceae > JACMIU01. The sequence goes on from JACMMA010000524.1 coordinate 3,992, forward strand.
ATCCCGGCGGCGAAAACCCCGGACGACGAGAAGTTCGCCCTCGCGCAGATCGCCAAACAGAGCGGGCGACCGGGCCATGCGTACCTTTCCGACGAAGTCGCTGATAGTTTCGACCCGGATGTCGCTCGCTTCGACATGGGCAAGGACAACCTGGAGTACCAGAAGCAGGCGATGAACTTGTCGCGTAAATTGCTTTCGACACTCGACAGACGGGTTCCGAAGAACGGCGAATCGTACTGGGAGTTTACGCAAGACTTCAATACGCTACTCGGCATGTATGCCCGTGGCGCGGGTTTTGCGACCCGGTTCATCGGCGGTCAGAACATCTCTCACTCGCACCGCGGTGATATGAACGAGAAACCGGCACTGTCCACCGTTTCCGCGGATACCCAGCGGCAGGCACTCGCGATGCTGGTCACGAACGTGTTCGCCCCCGATGCGATGCCGGTTCCAAAGCGGTATTACTCCAAGTTGGCATCCGACCCCACCGGGTTCGGTGCGGACGAAGTCCCGATGCTGGATCGCCTGTCGAGCATTCAGCGGACGGCACTGAGCCGCTTATTCTCAGCCACGATGCTTTCCCGCATCGCCAATAACGAGTACAAGGCGGCGGCGAAAGAAAAGCCGGTCACGCTCCCGTATCTGTTTCAAACGGTCGGTAGCAACGTCTGGGCGGAAATCCCGGCGAAAACGGACGTTAACCCGCTCCGCCGCAACCTGCAACGCGCGTACGTCGATCGGATGATCGATGTCGCGCTCAAAGGCGGGGTGAACGCGGACGCGCAGATGCTTGCGTGGAACGAACTGCGCGGGATGAAGACCAAATTGGTTACGGCGAAGGCGGTTCCAACGCTCGACACGTACACCAGGGCGCATTACGCGGACTCGTTCGACAAGATCAACCGCGCGTTAGACGCCCGCATTACGCTCGGACAGGCGAGTAGCGGTCCGAACATCAACGACCTGTTGTCACTCCTGATGGGCAAGACCGCCCAGGACGGAGCGACGGCAGCGGCACAAACGGAGAGCAACATACA
>JACMMA010000525.1 GCA_014379275.1 Armatimonadota bacterium
ATTGTGAATGTTTGACCGTTTTCATCTCGGACTCCTAACAGACTTACCTGAGGAGTTATGTCCCGCTCTATGTTCATTGATTAATGCCCCGGCTGTCTACCGCTTCTTTGGTACAGCCTCGCGGAACGCGTTTGTTCCATGAGGTACAAACCAGTACGATCCCGCGCGGTGGTTCCGAACTGGCAACGAAAGGGATTCGCAAGCCGGATATGTACCGTTTAGGAGCCGGAGTAGACGCGAAACCGGGTACACTGCGCTCATTATGAGTAGTGATGCGGTGCAAATTCCCAGCCCGGCGGGGGCGGCTATCGTGACGGCTTTGATCGCGGCGGAAACGGCGTCGGCACTCGCGGCGACGCAGATCCACGCCGGGTATGTCGCGCTGCCGGACCGGGTACACGCGGTGACGGATGCCGGGGCGTTCGCGCTGGCGGCGGGCGCGGACGGCGAGACGTGGGGCGGGAACGGCGTCACAGTGCGCCTTTCGCACACGGAGGACGGCGGCTTGACCGTGCGGGTTGCCGCGCCGAACGATCCCCTGCACCGGGTGCGCTTGCACTTCGGCGTGCGGTTGCCGGAAGGCGTGACACTCCTCGGGGACGCGTTCGAGCGCGGCTACGGCGATCTGGAGTGGCGCGGCATCGTCCCCGAGCGGCGGTTCTTCTGGTACTTCGTTTCGTGGCACCTGCCGTCCGCGACCGGCTTCGGGCTGGGCGTGGAAACCGGCGCGGCGTCGCTGGCGCATTTCACGGTGGATCAGTCCGGCTACACGCTGACGCTGGACACGCAGAACGGCGGCTCCGGTGTCCGGCTCGGCGACCGAGAACTGCTCGCGGCGACGGTGCGCGGCGTGGAAAGCCCTGCCGCCGCGAACGGCACGTCGCGAGAGCTGACGCAGGCGTTGTGCCGCCGTCTCTGCCCTCAACCCCGCCTTCCGAAATCGCCGGTCTATGGCAGCAACAACTGGTATTACGCCTACGGCAGGTCGTCCCACGAGCAGATTTTGCGCGACGCGGAACTGATGGCGTCGCTGTCTCCCGCCGGCTCCGCAAACCTCCCCTTCATGGTGATCGACGACGGCTGGCAGGCGAGTTCCGGTTTCGGTAGCGCGCTGGGCGGTCCGCACACGCACGGCAACGCCCGCTTCCCGGACATGCCCGGTCTGGCGAAAGCGATGCGCGAGCGGGGCACGCGCCCCGGCATCTGGATTCGCCCGCTCGGTGCCGCGCCCGGCACGGCCGAAAGCCTCCTGCTCGACCGGGAACGCGCCGCCGCGACCGAGTCCGGGATTCACCCGACCCTCGACCCGACCCTGCCGGAAAATGCCGCGCTGATCACGGACGATATCAAACGGCTCACCGCCGAATGGGGCTACGAGTTGGTGAAGCATGACTTCACGACGTTCGATCTGTTCGGGCGGTGGGGCTTCGCGATGGCGGACGGTTACACGCGCCCCGGCTGGCACTTCGCCGACCGCTCGCGCACGAACGCGGAAATCGTCACTAACCTCTACCAAACGATTCGGAACGCCGCCGGAGATGCGCTCCTGATCGGGTGCAACACGGTCGGGCATCTCGGGGCGGGGCTGTTCGAATTGCAACGCACCGGCGACGATACGTCGGGGCGCGACTGGGAGCGGACGCGGAAGATGGGTGTCAACACGCTGGCGTTCCGAATGCCGCAGCACGATTCGTTTTTCGCGGTGGACGCCGACTGCGTCGGGATCATGCGCGGCGAGCCGGTGCCGTGGTCGCTAAACCGGCAGTGGCTGGACCTGCTCGCCCGCTCCGGCACGCCGCTGTTCGTGTCCGCCGACCCGGATGCCGTGACCGGCGATATTCGCGCCGCACTAGTGGAAGCGTTCGCGCTGGCGGCGGTGCCGCGCCCGGTCGCGGAGCCGATGGACTGGCGCAACACGACCTGCCCGCGCCGCTGGCTGACCTACGACGACGCGGGCGACCCCGAGGAGCGGGTGTACGACTGGTATGATCCGTCGCCGCACGGGTAGGGTGCTGCCGTTCGGGGGAATGGATTCCCCCGAGAACGCGAACCTTGCCCCGCGGGTAGAAAGGGAGCCAGACGGGTAGAATAAAGTATGATTACTCGTTATGAGCCACTGCCGCCGGGAGTCACCGGTCTGCCGTCGCCGCTCCGGATGGAAGCCGTGATCGGCGACGTTCCCTGTCTGCAGTTCGGCGACGATGTGCTGTGCGACGCGGCGGAGGGCGTGCGCTCCGCCGCCCTGCGCGCCGTGGCGCGGGAGCCGGGGGCGGTGGATAGGACGAACGGCGCGGAGCCGCTGTATCACGTGTACCGCAACGTCCGCCCGGCGTTGCTCGCGGATGCCATGAACCGCTACGGCTTTTCCTACGCGCTGACGGCGTTCAAAGCGGGGACCATCGGCGGCGGGGCGGAGTGGGTGCGCACGCGCGGGCACACGAACTCCGATGCGCCGGGGACGAACCTGTCGTACCCCGAGATCCACGAAGTGTTGCGCGGCGAGGCGTGGCTCTATCTGCAACACGGCACGACCGACCGACCGACCGACGCGGTGACGATCCCGCTCGCGGCGGGCGATAAGGCGGTGGTCGCGCCGGGATGGGCGTCTCTCCTCGCCAACGTCGGCGCGGGGGAACTCATCGTCGGCACGTGGCGCATGGCGGACTGCGAGACGGAGCGGACCGCGCTGGCGGCGTTCGGCGGCATGGCGCATTTCGTCCTGCGCAGCGAGAACGGCGAACCGTTCTGTGCGCCGAACGCCCACTACAAAGACGCCCCCGCGCCACGAATCGCCCAGCCGAAAGAGCTACCGGACTGGGGTCTGACCCACGCCGAACCGCTCCTCGCGGCGTTCCACCGCAGCCCGGAATACCTGCGCTGCCTCCTGCGCCCGCAGGATTTCGCCGACGTCTGGAGAACACTCTACGACTGACGCGGCGTGGGGGAAAAAGACCGCGCATCCCCGTAAGATATTTCACACCCCGGAAGGGAGCATGCATGAACGCGTCTAACGTATCCTTGCTATCGGTTGTTTTAATCGAAGCCAGTACGCGTAAAGGAACCAAACATCATGGCGCGCAAAAGTGCAAACACCCAGCAGATCCCGTCTTATCTCAAGGGCGAGAGACCGGATCACATCGTTATCTTCAACGAGCCGTCGGAGCAAAACATCGGCGTTCTGCGGCGAGAGTTGAAACTCACCGACGATAAAGAGGCCCGAAACGTCCGCGGCACCGTGGAAGTGCTGTCCGCCCGCAACGGCGTCCAGACCCGCGTCTACCGGCAACTCGCGGTGGCGACCGTCCCGCTAAACCCGGAGGAGGCGCAGGCGATCCAGAACGACGACGCGGTCCTCGAAGTCGTCCCGAACTACCAGCGGTATGTGCCGACGCCGGTAACGGTCGCCGACGCGGAGATGCGGTCCGGTGTGGGCACCGACCCGCTACAGGCGTACCTGCGCGGGATGCGCGACGCGATCGACGCGGTGCTACGTTTTCAGGGGGGAAGTCCGGAAACGCAAATGCCGCTCCCGCTTCCGGATTCCGGGGGCATGATGGGCATCCAGCAGGATAACTCGCACAGCTGGTGCCTGTCCCTGATCGGCATCCCGCCCGGCTACAAACGCGCCACCGGCAAGAACGTCAAAGTGGCGGTGCTGGATACCGGGGTGGACCTGCTCCACCCCGACTTCGCCGGGCGGTTCACCGAGGACGTCAACGCGCGCAGTTTCGTCGAGGGCGAGTCCGTCCAGGACGGGAACGGGCACGGCACCCACTGCGCCGGTGTCGTCGGCGGTCCGGCCCGCTCTTCCAGCGGGCGGCGGTACGGCGTGGCTCCCGACACGGATCTGATGGTCGGGAAAGTCCTCAGCAACGCCGGGAGCGGCTTCGACGACCAGATCATCGACGGCATTGATTGGGCGGCAGACCAGGGCGCGGAGATCATCTCCATGAGCCTGGGGAGTCTGCGTAGCGTCGGCGTGGCGCACTCCACCGCCTATGAGCGGATCGCGGCGGTGCTCCTGCAAAGCGAACCCAGCGTGCTGATTATCGCCGCCGCCGGGAATGAAAGCGCCCGCCCCTTTTCCCTCGCCGCGGTCGGCAACCCGGCGGCTTGCCCGTCCATCATGGCCGTGGCGGCGGTGGACCAGCTCCGGCGTGTCGCCCGGTTCAGCTGCGCCGAACTCGACACGATCGGCCCCCTCGACGTCAGCGGCCCCGGCGTCGCCGTCTTTTCCGCGTACAAAGACGGCGGCTTCACCAGCATCAGCGGCACGAGCATGGCGACCCCGCACGTCGCGGGGGTCGCGGCGCTGTACCGCGAACTGGACCCGTCGCTCACGGCGGCCCGCCTGCGTCAGCAGATCATGACGCGCCTGACCCCGCTCGGCATCCGGCGCGACTTCGGGCAGGGACTCGTGCAGGCACCGTGAAGAACACCGGCGGCGGCAGGGCGATGTCCTGTTGTCGCCGGTGCCCTTTGAGGGTACGATAGTCTCAGGGGAATTATCTCGATGGAAAAAGGCGACAAACAAAAAGTACTTATTACGCTGTCTCCGGAGACCTGTGAAGACAGCCAGAAGGTTGACGAGCTGGTCGGCAAGGTGATGAAAGCGGTGGAGCCGGGCGAGGTGGATCAGAAGAAGCTACGCCGCTACGGGATCCTTTCCAGCGTCGCGGACACCGACGTGGTCGAAACCCTGAAAGGCTTCGACGGCGTGGAGGGCGTGGAAGTGGTCGGCGAGAAGCGGGCCTACTAGCGCAGCGGGTCAGCTACGTGGAAACACGGATGACGCACTTACGCCCACGGTCGGCGCGGCGAGAAACCACGCGAGCCGATCGTGGGCGTTGCTTTGGCTACCCTACGGGCGGCGGGTCAGTCGCATGTCCGCGATCTCCACCGTGCCCGGCTTGAGTCCGCAGTAAAGCGTCGTGTGCGATGTTTTTGGCGCGTAACCCGCCTGCGCGGTGAAGTCGATCGTGTGCAGTCCCCATTCGCTCGCGGTACGGATATCCCGCGTCACCGATTTGATATACGGCTCGCTGTTCTGCTCAAAGTTCATCACCAACGGCACCGCATCGGCGGACCGGGCGCGGAACGTCATTCGCAGCTTTTCGCCCTTGACGACCGCCGCGGAGGTCGGCAGATGAATGTTTAGCTCCCACGGATTGCTTACCGGCTTCAGAAGTGTGACGGCGTAAACCCTCGTAGGCTCGCTAACTCCTGGGACGATATCTACACGCTCCTTCATCGCGCCCGCCCCCGGCGCGATGACCAGCAGTTCCCAGGTCCCCCCTCCGAACAGGTCCGTGGTAGCAGACGGCGCTTTCGCGCCCGCCGTGAGCGGACGCGGCCTCCCCCAGAAGGCGAGACCGCAGAGCACCGCGAAAGCCGCGATCAGCATAAAAAGACCGGCAGGTTTGATGACAACACGCATCGTTTTTTCTCCATTGGTCGGGTGACCACACCATCCGCTTTGCATGCAAATTGCGTGCCAACCGACAGGACATATTTCCGGGTGCATCAACACGCGTCCGCCGTCGGCGTCAGGTCAATTCGCTACGGCAGGCGGGTCAGTTTTTTGATGCCGAGGTGAAATATCGTGTGCGACTTGTCCAGGGCGTAGTTATCCAGCGAGACGAATTCAAGCGCGTACGAGTTCCAATCCCCCGTCGTACTGACTTCCAGTACACCGGATTTGGGGTGCGGCGCACTGTTGGTTCTCCATTGATTGAGTGACGGTATTGTTACTGTGGTCGTTGGTATATTACGTTCCAACCCACAAAATCCGTTCTTTGCTCTTCCACGCGTAGCACAAAAAGAAGGACATACGAAAAAGGCGAACCGGTGTTTGACGTAGGGGACGGTAGCGGTTACAATGCTTCGTGGATAGCGACGCCGTAGTTTCCGTGCCGACCCTGGTGCGACTGTTAGACGACACCACGGCGAACCAGATCGCCGCCGGGGAGGTGATCGAACGCCCCTCGTCGGTGGTCAAGGAGCTGGTCGAGAACGCGATAGACGCCGGGGCGACCCGCGTCGAGGTGGAGCTGTCCGACGGCGGCAAGCGCCGTATCGTCGTGCGCGACAATGGTTCGGGGATGGGCCGCGAGGACGCGGTCCTTTCGCTCCAGCGCCACGCGACCAGCAAGATCCGCACGGCGGACGACCTGTTCGCGATCACCACGCTCGGCTTTCGCGGCGAGGCACTCCCGTCTATCGCGTCGGTGTGCGACTTCCATCTGCTCACCAAACGCCCCGCCGATGACGCCGCGACCGAACTTCTGGTGCGCGGGGGCGATATGGCGTGGGTGCGCGACGCGGGCGGGGCGGACGGTACGCAGATCACGGTGGAAAACCTGTTCTTCAATACCCCGGCGCGGCTCAAGTTTCTGAAGACCACGCAGACCGAACTCAACCACGCGACCGAACTCCTGCACCGCCTGACGCTGTGCTATCACGGCACCGCGTTCCGCCTCGTCCACGACGGATACGAAGTCTACGCCTATCCCGGCGCGACCGACCCGCGCCACGCGCTTGCCGCGGTCTGGGGGCGCGATTCGGCGCGGGAAATGGTGCCGTTCCGCTACGACTCCCCGGCGATCCGCATCCACGGTTTCGTCTCGAAGCCGAGCCTTTCGAAAGCGACACGCTCCTCCCAGGCGACGTTCGTCAACGGTCGGTTTGTCCGCTC
>JACMMA010000526.1 GCA_014379275.1 Armatimonadota bacterium
GCACGAAGCGCACCACGCTCGCGCCCGGCGTCTTTTTCACCAGATCGGCGATCGTGATTGCCGGGTCACGCACATACGACTGCTTCAGCAAGACCGACTCTTCCAGAAACACCCGGACCCGACCATTGACCATGGCATTGATCGCCGCTTCCGGCTTGCCAGCCATCTTCGGGTCGTTCGCGGCTTGCGCGGCAAAGATTTCGCGCTCTTTCGCGATGACATCCGCCGGTACATCCTCCTCGGAAAGCACCATCGGGTTTGACGACGACACGTGAAGGGCGATTTCGCGAGCGAGGGTCGACAATGCGTCCGTATCTTCTCCGCCACTCACTTCGACAAGCACACCGATCTTGCCACCCTCGTCGCCGGAGCCGCTCGGATTGTGGACATATGCCGAAACGACATTGCCTTCCGGCGCGCCGAACCGCTCGAAGCGGGAAAGGGCGACCTTCTCGCCGATGGTCGTCGCGGCATCGTTCACGAACGCGCCGACGGTCGTCCCCTCGTGCGTGTCGTTGAGCAGTGCTTCCAGGTCAGTCGGCACGGTGCCCGCGGCGTAGGAAAGCACCTTCTCCACGAGCGTCTTGCCGATGGACTTGAACTGGTCGTTACGCGCCACGAAGTCGGTTTCGGAGTTCAGTTCGATGATCGCACCGATACGCTTGTTGTCCGATACACGGGCAAAAATAGAGCCTTCGGAAGCGGTCCGCTCTGCACCTTTCGACAACTGCTTGTCGCCGAGCGTTTTTCGCAGAACCACTTCCGCTTCTTTCAGGTTGCCTTCCGCCTCGGTCAGTGCTTTCTTACACTGCATCATGCCCAGACCTGTCTTCTGGCGTAGTTCGTTCACCAATGCCGCTGTAATTACCGCCATGGTTCTCAATACCTTTCTGCTGAAAATACTTCGATTTTTACTCTTAAAATCACGGAAATCAATTTCCGCCTATATAGATACAGCGATTCTGTATCGTTGGTTCTGTCACGCAAAGTAAAGGGCGCAAGCGATCAAAAATGCGCCGCGCCCTTTAATTCTACCGGCACTCGTCCGATTCCTGTTTCGCGATTAGCTCGACGGGTTCGCGTTCGATGTCGGGGTGCCGGTGCTGATTCCCGTGCCGACGGAAACGGAACCCGGATCGTTGCCGGTTTCGCGGGCGATAATCTGGGTCGCTTCCGCGACGCCGACATTCGTGTCACCCGTGCCCTGTGCGGCGGTGTCATCTTGCAAATCCGTGAGACGCGACTCCGCGTTGGCAACGATCGTCTCCGCATTCGCGGCGGCGAACAAGGCTTCCTCTTCCTTGAGCGCGGCTTCCTTCAAGCGACCTTCCTCGTCGTAATCGAAGCCGAGTCCGCGGGCATCGATTTCCATCTGCCGGCGACGATCTTCCGGCGACTTCGGCGCGAGTGCGGCTTCGTCCTCGGTCATGAGGGATGCGGGCAGTTCCGGCGCGGAAAGCCCTTGCTCGTCCCACTCGGCTTGCTTGACTTCCACGATGGCTTCGGCGATCTTGCCCGCGATCAACTTGATGGCACGGATCGCATCGTCGTTGCCGGGGATGACGTAATCCACTTCGTCGGGGTCGCAGTTGGTATCGACGATCGCGACGATCGGGATGCCCAGCGAGCGCGCTTCTTTGATGGCGAGGTGTTCCTTCTTGGTGTCGACCACGAACAAACACGCCGGGAGCCGGGGCATTTCCTTGATTCCGCCGAGGACACGCTCCAATTTGTCTTTTTCTTCCGTCAAAAGCGCGGCTTCCTTTTTGGTGAGTTTCAGGAAGATCCCTTCGCGTTCCATCTGCTCTAACTCGCGCAGACGGCCGATGCGCAGCTGGATGGTGCGGAAGTTGGTCAGCATGCCGCCGAGCCAGCGGGAGGCGACGAAGAACTGGCGCGAGGTGATCGCGGCTTCCATCACGGCGTCGGACGCTTGCTTTTTGGTGCCGACGAACATGATCGTTCCGCCGCCGGTGACGATGTCCTGAACGAACTTCGCCGCGTCTTCGAAGAGTTTGAGCGACTGGTGAAGGTCGATGATATAGATGCCGTTGCGCGAACCGTAGATGTACCGCTTCATCTTGGGGTTCCAACGACGCGTCTGGTGTCCGAAGTGGACGCCTGCTTCGAGCAGGTCTTTCATGGCGATAGTTGCCATAGGTGTATCAATGCCTTTCCCGGTTTTGTTGGGCGAACGGCGGATGGAATTTACCGCGCCCCCTCCCCCGATTCAGGTCATGCCCATGACGGGCGCAACCGGGACGAATCGAAGTGTGTGATGTATTCTGTTTTCAAAGCACACGCAAAACCTTCCCGTTATACCACGCAGGACGGCACCGGGCAAATGTCGCGCGGAATGTTTCCGGGCGGGGGGGCGGTTTGCGCGGGTTCTGTGGGCGACATCGGGGCGGATTGCTATACTGGCGACGCGGGAACTGGGGGTCGTGCTGTAGCAGGAGGGCGGCGCGGGGGATTGACTTCCCCGTGCCGCCCTCCCTGCCCGTGACCGCAGGACTTGCCCTTTTTTCCGCCGATCCCGTTCTGTTCAATGTTTCGAAGAATGGCATCTCACAGGGCTAGTTGAGTTGCCACTCGAACTCCTCCCACCCACCGACCGAATCCGCCCACTGCGCCCAAAGGTTGCCGCCGTCGCCGAGGTTACTCGAAACATATTTCCCGGTGACAATGCTTTTGATGGCGAACCCGTTTCCGCTCCGCGGCTCCCAGTTGAACTTTTCCCAGTCCCCAATCGAGGTCGCCCATGCTGCCCGAAGCAGTTTGTCGCTCCGTGTATTGTCTACGGAAACATAGCGGCTATTGCTCAGGCTGAAGAGCGCGACCTGACCGTTGCCCGCATCGTCCAAGCGGTATCGCTCCCAACTTCCGACGCCGGTCGCCCAGCCCGCACGAACCGGGGACAGGCTCTGCCCCAGATCCGTGGAAATGAAGTAGCCGTTGTTCAGTGACTTGATCGCGATGGTTTGCCCCATGGGCACACTGCCGACGGGCGGGCTTACGGGTCCGCCCGAGGAAATGATCCGCACGGAACCCACCGACCACCAGTTGCTTCCCGAATCACCGCTGTTCACGACACGCACATATTGGGCGTTCTGGTTCGGAACGCTGATCGTGTGGACGCCGTCCGTGACGCTGCCCGCCCCGCTATAAACCGGTGCCCCCCAGTTCGCCCCATCGTCCGAAACATAGACGGAAACACCTCGCGCATGGTCGCCCGCGAAGCCGGTCGCGTCCAGGACGATCCGGTTGAAGTACAGCTTTCGCCCGAAGTTCAGCGACAGCCATTCGCCCCCGGTGACCCGACCGCCAGAAGCCCAGCGGGTCCACGGGTCCCAGTCGACGGCGTTAGAAGCGGCTCCACCTCCCGAGACGGACGCGGTCGCGACCCATCCGAGGTTTTGAAAGGGCTCCCCCTCAGGCACAGGCGGGATCGGGACATTGCCCGTGTTTCGCCACACACGCACATAGTCCACCAGCGTATTCTGCGGCCAGGTCCCGTTCTGGTTATTGCCATTCCACAAGCCGCCATCCGAACCACAGCCGTGTCCGAGGTTCAGAAAACTCGGCTCGGCGGGGACGCCCTTTTCCGTCCGAAACCGCTCCACCCCGTCGACGTAGAAGATCATCACCCCCGGCTCCCAGCGGCAAGCAAAAAGGTGGTAATCGTCCTGGAACCGGAAGCCGTTCCCCGGCTCCCATGTCCCCGGTGCCTTGTTGGCGTCGTCGGTCCCGGTCATAGAAAGGAAGTGGACCCGCTGCCCCAGCCGACTCCACCCACCGGGAATCTCGAAGATCTCGATCTCGGGCGGCCACGCATGCGATACCGGCGGGAGACCGAAGTAGGGGGCGTCCCCGTCGGTCATCGAGATTTTGACGCGTGCCTCCCAGTAGCCGTATAACTGGGAGAAGGTGCCGGCGGACGTTTGTCCCGAAACGTTCGGGTCGGAGTTGGCGAGCGATCCGTTGAAACTGCCGTCGGGATTGCGGACCACCGGCATGACGAGGTTGCCGTTACTGACATACATGTCACGTCCGCTGTAAAAGTTGCCTGAGCCGTCGAAAATTTCGCCGGTACCCCAGAAGAAGCAGGTAGCCCACTTGTTGCCGCTCGGCGTCGTGAACGATTCTCCGTTTTTCGTCATCCCGTTGAAATCTTCGTTGAATGTTCGCGTCCATCCGGCGGTTCCCCCCGGCGGTTCCGCATGAGCCGTGCGCGAAACACCCGTTATTAGTAGCGTGATGACACCGATCAGCGCGAGCGGCACATGCCACTGCCGTCGTTTGTTGACATTGTTCATTTTCTGTTTACCTCACTGGTTACTTTGACTACTTAGAGTAGTTTGTTAAAAAGCGATAATTGCGAATAATTTGATAAGTTAGCTGGTACGTGACTGTCCGGCCGACGTGTCCTCACCTACGGGATTTCGAATCGCCACTGCTGACTATTCGCGCCGCTGTAGGTTTGTTGTTGTAGGATGCCGCCATTGACGCCCACTGCCTTGCCCGTGCCGACATTTTCCATCCGGTAGAAGCCGCCCGTGGTCGGGATCATCCGCCACCTCTGGTTGGCACCGCCCCAGTAACTCCAGAGTTTGATATCGTTACCGTTGTTGTAGTCGTCGAGGAGTTTGCCGGACCGCGACTCCGTGAGGTAGTATTCGCCGTTCCCGGCGGATTCGACCTGCCACCGCTGGTTACTACTGCCGTTCCAGTCCCACACCCCTACCAGACCGCCGTCGCCGCTACCGTAGGCGTCCATCACACGGTTGTCGGCGCGCGAAACGACCCGGTACGTTCCGTTCCCGATGCTCGTGTTACCGCCGCCGCTCCCCCGTTGCCACCCCCGGACCCAGTCTATCTCCATGAAATGCTGCGTGGGGTTGTTCCAGTTGTCTGGATAGCCCGCCCAGGAATTGCCCGAGTGGATGTTGAGTTCGAGATACATCGGGACGTTGATGTTGTTGACCATCCGCTTGCGCTCGATGCCGTCCACGTACCAAATGATCTCGTTCGCGTTCCACTCGCAACCGTAGGTGTGCCAGGTCGCTGTCAGGTCTTGACCCGCATCCCACATCGTCAGGCTGGAAGGGTGCTGGTTGTTTATGACGGTGCCCCAGTGCTGGGTCATGTTGTTTTCGGTGGGTAGCCGACCGAGGACTTCGGCGATGTCGAGTTCCGGGGGCCAGGTGTTTTCGTACGACATCCAGAAGGCACTCAGGTTGCCGTAACCGGGAGCCATTTTGATACGTGCCTCGAAGTAGCCATACGTCTGCGTGAACTTGCCGTTACAGGTCGTCATCACGCCGGACTGATTTTGCGGACCGTAATCGACTCCATTATAGACGGACCGCTCGTTCGGATTGCACCACTGCCGGATGCGGGCAAGCCCCCCGGAAATCGTGACATTTTCGGGCTTCATCAGTTCCTGAGACCAGCCGACCGTGGTTCCGCCGTTGATCCACGTCTTGTTCCATTTCGAGGCGTCGAGATCGGAACCATTGAAGTCGTCGCTGAAGGTCGTTACCCATCCGCTACTTCCGCCCGGTGGGTCGGCGTGAACCGGTCGAGAATCGACTCCGCCGATGAGCAACAGGATTACAATAATTGCGTAAGATACAAGATGTGCGGTTCGCTCCGTCCGAGAGGGCGGCGAATACGCGACGAAAAATAAACTCATCCGAGTTACCTCCGTATGCGGCGATCTATCGTTGATCCCGCGAGACAGTGCCGGATACCAACCGGCGAAATGATGACTGCGTTGTCCCTCCCTTCTTTCGAGTCGATAGCGGGGCAGACCGCGCCCCAGGGCGGCTTCTTTTACGGCGAAGCGTCCGGCTTTGCACCGGGTGAGCGGGACTTGTCGACGCGGGTTGTCGGCATTCCGACACGGTTCGCGGCGGCGGGTTCGCCGTAAAAGAAGCCGCGCCCACCAGTCCCGACGTAGACGCGTCCGAAGACCTGCATGTCCGCGACGAGCGGATTAATTCCGTTCAGTCCTTGCGTGACGGGGTTGATGCGGGTCCAGGATTTGCCGCTATCGACGGAGCGATACAGGGCGGCATCCACGCTGAGATCATCCTTTGGCGAGGTGCCCCCGATCTGACCGTACAGGTAAACTGACGGTGCCTTACTCCCCGGCGCGGGTTTGCCAAGTGCCGCGCGGACGCTCCATTCGACGCCGGTGAGACGCGACCACGTTTTCCCGGCGTCCGTGCTATGGAGAAGCCCCTTATCGGACAGCGAAAGCCACAGATCGCCGGTTCGTCCCGGCGCGGCGATCAACTGATGGTTGTCGAAGTGGTTGCCTGGTTGGGTCGGGAGCGTCGCCCGCCGGGTCCAGTTCGCGCCGCCGTCCGCGGACACGAAAAATCCGCCGTCACGCCGGTCATAGATGTAGAATGTGTGCGCCGTTTCGCGGTCGGCAGCAAGCGGCTTGAAGAACGTCCAAGGCCCGTCGCCGTTGACCATCCCGACCGGCGAACCGCTCCCAACGTCCCACGTCTTGCCGCCGTCGCGGGTGAAGTAGACCGGTTCTGCGCCCCCGCCGTTGTTCATCGGGACCCAGATGACGTTGTCGGCGTCGGTCGCGGACACCGCAATCCGTCCGAACTTCGCGTCCGGCGTGGGCTTCGACGCGAACTCGCGGAAGGTACGCCCGTTGTCGCGTGATACCGCCGCCGTGCC
>JACMMA010000527.1 GCA_014379275.1 Armatimonadota bacterium
AGGTGGAAACGTTCAAGTAACCGGTTCGCGGGGTTGCCTTGAGCGCGGTGATTTCCACGCTCGGCAGACCGAGCGGTGCGGTGGCGTTCTGCCACGACACGCCGCCGTTCGACGTGTAGAAGACGCCGATGTCAGTCCCGACAAAGAAGTCGGTGGTCGGGCGATCCGGAACCCGTTCGATGCAGTTCGCGGGGTTGTCCGGGAAAGCACCGACACCTGTCCCGGCGAGCGAGGCGAATGTCGGGGCCGTGCTACCGGCGTTCACGGAGCGATACACGTGCGCCGATCCGGTACCGGAAAGGGTGACCACGACATCGTTCGGCAAAGTCGGGTGGACATTGATCGCGGTAATAGCGCGGTTCGGTAGCAGTGCCCCTGCTAACCGGCCGTCACTGATCTTCCGCCACGTCGCTCCCTTGTCGCTGCTCACCCACAAACGCGCGTCGGTGGTGCCGACATAGATGCGGTTGGGATCCGATGGCGCGACAGTGATGCATTGGACGGAGTGTCCCTGACCACCGTTCGCCAGTTGTTCGTTGCCGAGGCGTGCTTCCCAGGCCTGGGTCGCCTCGCTGAATCGCCACAGGTAGTCAGTACCCACGTAGTACGGATGCGGGGTAGTCGGGTCAATCGTGGAGATCGTTATGAACGGTCTCCTGTCAGTACCCAGCACGGGTTGAATGGGTTCGCCAGCATTATTCGCGAACGCGTTCCCGGTGCGGAAGACATTCACTTCCTGGGCGCAAACGTACATGATGTTCGGGTTGGTCGGGTTGATCGCGCAGGTCATCCCGTCACCGTATCCGACATTGCGCCATGCCTGGGTATTCCCGAGCGATACCGGGTTCGAGTTATCCTGCGCCGCCCCCAACGTGAACTGCGGATTCGTCGGATGCCAGTCCGCGGCATAGATTTGGGTGATGCCGAGCGTCTTGCTGAGATCGTTGCGGAACGCCCATGTTTTCGTCGCGGAGGAATAGGTCATCCCGTTCACGCCGCCGTCGTTGCCGACGAGCATTTCGTTCGGGTTGATCGGGTTGAACGTCAGCGCGTGTTGATCGGTGTGAACCCTGTCGTTCCCCCGGTACGTGAGGGTCAGGTCGCTCCACACGTTGGTCCCGCCGAGCGAACCGTTTATGTTCAGTAGCCCGACATATAAGACATCCGAGAGTTTGCCGTCTATGATCTGTGGCACGGCACGGGCGTAGAAATCATAGAACGACTGGCTCCATGCGTTCACGGTGAGCACGCCGTTGATATCGGTCAAAATATTGCCGGTGATATCCACCCAATCCGTGCCGCCGGTCGCGTTAACGGTCCCCTTCTGGACCTTCCGGTTTTGGCCGTCCGCGACATAGACGACGTTCGGGTCGACCGCCGAGGGCGCGACTTCGATCCCGATCCGGGTACCGTTGACCGGGGCGGTGACTTCCCTCCACGTTTTACCCTTATCCTCGGAGCGGTAGATGACGGTCACGTTGGAACCGCTCGTCGCGTAGTAATACCGTTTGCCGTCCGTTTTCCGGACGCCGATTTTCAGGTCACGGAAATCCTTCGGACTCGTCGCACTCAGCGGCACCTCGAATACGGATGGCAGCCACGTCTTTCCCGCGTCCGTCGAGTAGAAAATACCGCCCTTGGCGTCCGATCGGAAGTAACCACCCCCGGTCGCGGCGACAGCGTTGGCAGGCGTATCGGGGTCGAACGCCAGCGCGCTTACCGCGGCGGGACCGGCCATCACCGTACCCACCAGCTGCCAGGTCCGCCCGCCGTCTTCGGAGCGCATGACACCCGGGATATCGCCGAAGTTATCCCCACCTTGGTGGTCGCCCAATCCGGCGAGAATAATCTGTGTGTTGCTCGAGTTCACCGCGACAGCGGAGGTCGCCAACATCGGGAACGAATTGCTCAGCGCGTACCAATCGCGCCCGCCGTTCACCGACTTCCAGACGCCCCCTTGCGCGGCGCACAGATAGACCGTGCTCGGGCTTTTCGGATCGTACGCGATTTCGTTCACGCGACCGCTGATGTTTGTTCCCGCGGGACCGAAGAAGCCGTCGGCGGTCGACGTCATGTTACGCGGTCCAGTGAACTCCCATTTCGCACCGCGTGTCGGGGTGAGTACGGGGCGCGCCACTGCGGTGGGCACGGCCGCACCCATCGTTCCTCGCAAACGTCCCACCGGGGAAGGATCTACCGTGAAAATCTGTGCGGCAGGTAGAGCGGCCTGTTTTTTCATCGCCGACACATAGGAGGCGCTGTTGACGCGGTCGTTCGGGTAGGCACGAAGGCGCAACCGTTGCAACCAGGCTTCGTACTTGCCGAGTTTCATGCCCGCGCGTACCTGCTTGAACTGTTCTTTGCTTAAGGGGGTGGATTTTCGCCGCACCACTGCCGACGCCTTTCGGATGGCGCCATCCCGTTTGCGTCGCATTTCGACGAAGCGTGTAAGGTCCTCGACGGACTGCATATCGGGGTGGCCGACCAGGGAAAGGTCGGTAACGGTCGCGTCCTGTTTCGTCGGCGTTTCGTCGGCAGACACGGGGGGCGTTGCCCCGAGCATGAGTGCCAAAGAGCCGAGCGAAACAGACAAAACACCGCAGACTGTGCGATGGAGCGATAGGAGTTTCATGCGAGTAGTCTCTTTTCCAATGCGGGTAACGGGGGCGTGCCTTGTTCCGATTCAGCACGGAGCGGACCGGCGGTTGCCTAGTCTGTGTATATTAGCACAAAGTTCGCCGCGTGACCGCAAATTCCCTGCAGAGGGGTGAAAATAGTTCTGCGTGTTTTTGGGTATTAATTCGCGGAATTAAACCGATTCATCGCACGTTCTATGCCGTGCGCAGTCCAGACCTCGACGGCTCCCATCGCGATGATTAAAACGTCGTCTATCACCAACCGGTCCGCGCGACCGAACCGCCCGAGTACCCATTCGATCTGACTATCGGGGGGCGGCTCGCCCACCCCGATTCGCACCCGCGCGAAGTTCTGCGTCGCCAGCTGGGACGCCACCGATTTCAAACCGTTCTGACCGCCCGAGGAGCCTTGCGCCCGTAGCCGGACTTTCCCGACGGGCAGATGAATGTCATCGCAAATGACGAGGATGTTCTCGACGGCGAGCCGTTCCGTGTTCTCCTCGCCCTTTTCGACCAGTTCGCGCTTCGCCAGCGCGAGCACCGCTTCCCCGGAAACATTCATGTAGGTGAGCGGCTTGACGAGCAATACGGGTTCCTCGGCGATCCGCCCCCGACCGACGAGCGCACGAACGCCTTTGATACGCTCGTCCAGGGTGATGCCGTGCGCGGATGCGAGCCGGTCCACCAGTTCGAAGCCGACGTTATGCCGCGTCCCTTCGTAGTCCGCGCCGGGATTCCCCAGACCGACGATCAGTTTCATGCGTGTGACGAACCTATCTCCTACTCACCATGCAGGTCATTGTACAATTCGGCAAACTTGGCGCGGACGGATGCATCCAGTTGTTCACCGAACGCGGCGGGCAGTTCCAGAATACGTATCAGTTCCTGAACATCGGCCAGGTCTTTTAAGCGTCCGCGACCGGTCATCCCGGACGCCAGTTTCAGTTCGACGAGGCGCGGGAGCGGCACGGTACGAACACCGTCAATGACCACATATTCTGTCGCGGGATCGGGGAAGCGTACGGCTTTAGGTAAGCCATCGCCGGGGAACTCGTCCGTAGTAATCACTTCGATTGGAACGTTCCCTTCGGTCCACCGGAACGCCTTTTTCGCTCCGGGAAAGGCGGGGCGGTAGCCGCGCCCTATCAACTCCGCATGGAACCGCTCCAGACCTTCGACGGAAAGCACCATGTCAATATCGGACGTGAATCGCTGGTATCCGTGACGGTTCAACGCCCCCGCGCCGATCAACGTGTAGTCAATGCCACGCGCTTCCAGATCACCCGTTATTCTCTTCACCGCGTCATTTATCATGCCTGCCCCCTTGAAGAAACGCAACCCCTCATCGTAGGCACCGTCAGGCGACGCGATCAGCGCGAGGAAGTCGCATTCGGTCTTCGGATAGTCGGTAACGGTTGCCATGCGTCGTTTCCTACCAGGTTCGGTCGAACAGGACGGAAACCGAGTCGTCGTTGTGGATGCGCTTGATGGCGTCGGCGAGGAGCGGCGCGACGGATAAGACCTCGACGTGACCGTCCTCGATGAACTGCGGCCACTTGAATGGAATACTGTCGGTGGTGATCAGCTTCTGTATCGGGGACGCGGCGATCCGCTCCATCGCGCCTTTGGACAGGATCGGGTGCGTACAGCAGGCGATGACCTCCGCCGCGCCGCGCTGGATCAGCGTTGCTGCGCCGCCGACGATGCTGCCCCCCGTGTCGATCATGTCGTCGATCAACACGCAACGCTTGCCGCGCACGTCGCCGATGATCTCGACGATCTCGACGCGCCCGACTTCGGGGCGGCGTTTGGCGATGATCGCGATACTCGTTTTGAGCGTTTCCGCGAGCGCGGAGGCGCGGGCGACACCGCCGACATCCGGCGACACGACGCAGGTATCCCCGTCCACGTAGCCGTGCTCCGTCAGGTAATCCGCGAGAAGGGGTCCCGCGTACAGGTGGTCCACCGGGATGCGGAAGAAACCCTGTATCTGCGCGGCGTGAAGATCGACGCAGACCGCGCGGGTGACGCCGCTACTTTCCAGAAGGTCGGCGACGAGGCGGGCGGTGACCGGCTCACGCGGCTTGATTTTTTTGTCCTGCCGCGCGTACCCGTAATACGGCAAAACTACGGTGATCTTCTTCGCCGAGGCCCGCCGGAAGGCGTCCACCATGATGAGCAGTTCCATCAGGTTATCGTTCACCGGGGCGCACGTCGGTTGCACGATGAAGATGTCGTTCCCACGCGCCGACTCCTCCACCTGTACCCGGATCTCGCCGTCGTTGAAGCGGGTGATCATCATTTCGCCGAGGGGGACTCCGGCATGATGGGCGATGGATTTTGCGAGGGCGGGGTGGGCGTTGCCCGCGAAAAGGCGTAGGTTGCTCATGGTTTGGGCTCCGAACCCGATTGTATCGCCTTTTCAGTGCGGCGACGTTCCGCCCATTTTTCTTTCGTCGTTTGCCGCTGCCGTGCGATGGCGAGTGCGTCCGGGGGGACGTCCTCCGTGACCGCCGACGCGGCGGCGACGAACGCCCGATCCCCGATAGAAACCGGCGCGACCAGCGTGGAATGCGTCCCGATGAACGCGTTCTCGCCGATAACGGTCTTGTGTTTCGCGTAGCCGTCGTAGTTACAGGTGATGGTCCCCGCCCCGACATTGGTCCCCGCCCCGACTGTCGCGTCACCGAGATAGGTCAGGTGCCCGGCGGCGACGTTTGCCCCGATGGAGGAACGGTTGATCTCGACGAAGTTACCGAGCCGCACACCCGATTCTAGCCGCGAACCGGGGCGGATATGGGCGAACGGTCCGATTTTGCACCGGTCCCCGATCACCGCCGATTCGATAAAGCACGCCCGGGCTTTGACATTGTCGCCGATGACCGAATCGGTGATATTCGCGTCTGGTCCGAGGACGCACCCCTCGCCGATCGTTGTTCTTCCGGCGAGGCGCGTGAGCGGCAGAAGCGTCGTGTCCTGCCCGACCGTCACTCCCGCTTCGACATAGGTGTTCGCCGGGTCCTCGACCGTGACGCCCGACAGCATCAGGTCGCGCAGGATCCGCGCCCGCATCTTCGCCCCGATTTCGGCGAGTTCGACGCGGGTGTTGACGCCGAGGATCACGTCGGTGTCGGACGAGACGACCGCGCGGACCGTCCGCCCGGCATCGCGTAGTAGTCCCAGAACGTCGGTCAGGTACAGTTCACCCTGCGCGTTGTTCGGCTTCAAGTCGCGTAGCGCGGCGAACAGGGCGGTCGCGGCGAACGCGAAAACCCCGGTATTGATCTCGCCGATCTTTCTCTGCTCCGCCGTCGCGTCCTTCGCCTCGACGATCCCGAGCACCTCGCCGCCTTCGCCCCGGACGATGCGCCCGTACGCCCCCGCATCCGGCAACACCGCGGTCAATACCGTCGCGGTCGCCCCGGTCTGGGCGTGTTCGGCGAGCAGCAGTTTCAGCACATCGGCGGACAGGAGCGGCGTATCCCCGGCGAGCACTAACACGGTCCCGGCGAAACCAGTGAGCGTGCCTTCCGCCATTTGCACCGCATGCCCGGTCCCCTTCTGCTCGGTTTGATAGGCGTATTCCAACTGCCCCGCCCCGAAATACGTATCCATCGCCCCGCGCACCGTTTCGGCTTCGTGCCCGATCACCGCGATACGCCGCCCGACTCCGGCATCGGCGAGGGTATGGAGGATGTGGGCCAGGATCGGTCGCCCGCAGACGGGGTGCAGAACTTTCGGCAAACGGGAGCGCATCCGGGTGGACTTGCCCGCCGCCAAAACAACGGCGGCGACGAGGGGCGGGGGCACAGCGGCATCTAGCATTTAGAGGGTGGTCAATCTTTCGAGCGTCGGTGCTTCGCCACCGGACGCGACATGTCTTCGGGCGGGAAAGACGCACGGATTATAGCACCGGGCGGGGGGTATGGCAATGTGAGCGATACGGAGGGGGCGCGTGTTATCCGGGAAATTTCACACCTCTAGTCCCATGGTCGCCCGGTCGGTATCTGAATCAGATGGTTCTGCAGCGCCCCTTCCGAAACATCGCGGACGTCTTTCCAACTCTTGTTCATTCGCTCAAGCGCGCCTTCACTGGTGACGTGACGCCGGACCCAACCCCAGCGATCGCGGGAGCCAACAATCGATGGCGAGGATATGATTTCCCCCCAAACGACCATCCAAACTTCGGCGTGTGACTGTTCGCGCAGTAGCGTTCCCGGTCGCGGGTAAACGAACCAATTCGAGTTCGTTAAACGTCCGTCCTCGACAACACGGACTCGGCTCCAGTTATTGTCGAAATATGTCACCGAGCGCACCCAGAACTTGGCATCTCCGAAGATAACATAGACTTCCGGACGATTACTTTCACGCAGAAGCGTCCCTTCATCGAACGAATAAGTTACGCACCTGTAAGGAGTTCCGCGATAGGTTTTGAAGCCATAACCCTCATAGTTAGACCGGGAGGTAGCAGACTTCATTTGCCAACGACTCCCGTACTTATCGGCGTTTGCGATCATAGCGACGAGGTTTTCTCGTCCGATCCAAGACACCCCATGCCACTCGAACCTCTCCGCGTCGCAGACTATGCGTTCGATTAGTGCTTCCGATTCGGGACCGGGGTCAGATTCACCGAAACAATCGACAAGCTGGCTGGCGACCTCATACGGCAAGATCAATTCCCCGAAGCCGTTGCCGTAATCATGCATCCCGTAAACGGTAGCCTTCGCAAACGCTTTGTCGTTGCACCAGAGAGCAATAATTAAACAGACCACCGCGAAGAACAGAGACCGTCGGAACGCGTACCGCGGGACGGATTTTCGCGGCGACGAAACTTCCGGTTCGGCAGGCAGATCCAGGCTGATTGTCATGGAAATAGTATACCTCTCGCTACGGGCGCGGCGAGACGGCGACGGACAGCGCGTACAGCACGCCGAATAACAGGTGCGATTGCGCGACGAACGGTACGTCGCCGGTGCGGTAGCCTTTAAGGAGAACCGGGAGCGTCAGGAGCACCGACAGGCACGCGAGCGGGAGCACGCGCAGGATGACGAGGAGTGCGACGATAGCGACCGGGGCGAAAAGCAGGATGGCGTAGAGGACACGGTTTCCTTGTTCGCTCAGCATCGTCGCGACGGTGCGCACCCCCGCCGCCTGGTCGTCGGCGCGGTCGCGGATGTTGTTCGCGTGGAGAATCGCGTCCACCAGAAACGTCAGCGGCAGGGACAGCAGCGCGATCTGCCCGACCTGTTCCGCCGTGCGGATCGGGGTCTGGACGCCGTACGCGCCGAGGGTCAGACCGAACCCGAACGACAACATGATCAGCAGATCCCCGAGCGCGTACTGCTTCAATAATGCCGCATACAGAATCGCCGCGAACGCCCCGAATAGTGCCAGGGGCACGATCAATGTCAGGGTGGACGGCGCGATCAATAAAAGTGTGACCCCGCATATCGCCGCGCCGACCAGCAAGACCGTCCCGAATCTGAACATTTCCTGCTTGCTGAGTAACCCCTGCGTGAGTACGCCGCTGCCCTGGTCGGGCTTCGTGTCTACGCCGCGGACGAAATCATAATAATCATTGAACACGTTCCCGGCGAGGTGGGCCAGAGCACCGCCCACGAGAGTCAGGATGAGTGCAGCCAGCGAAACCACTCCCTGACCGTCCGGAGCGAAATATCCCCGCCCCGCGAGGGCAACGCCGAGGAGAACACTGGCAATACTGGCCGGCAAGGAATACGCGCGGAGGGCCTGTACGTAGGCGGCGGATTTGGTCGGGGCTTGCGCTCCCGGGGTCAGGGTCGGTGCGGACATGGTGTTCGATTGCGCTTTCTTTCACTATACCCAACGCTTCCCCTGCGCACCGGTTCCCGATTGTAGACTCGCCCTGGTCCCGCCCCCATCGGGTTCGGATGCGCGGCAAAATGGGAACGTATGCTATAATCACAAAACCAGGGACCGCAACGGCGCGGCAATTTCAGCAAAAAGAGCGATGCGAACCGTAGCCGAAACCGCGAAAGCGTACTCCCCGCCCGACGTGCCGCCCGCGCCACTGCCCGCCGCACCGTTCCCACCGGAAACGGTCGCGGTCAACATCGCTCTGCTCCGGGCAACACACTTCGCGAACTATATCTACCAGCGCGGGGCGAGGGAAGTGACCACCTGTCTTCGCCTCGTGTCTCCCACGGAGCGTGGGTATCAGCGGCTTCTTGCCGAGGAGCTTCGCGCCGCGCCGACGCCGCATTCCACGCCACGGTTCACCGACGAATGGGGTAACACCGTGATCGAGATTCACCAGGAGCGGGTGCAGGCACACCAGACACTCGTCGTGGCGTCGTTGATGGAAACCGTGTGCGGGTATAGCAGTGATGGCCTTCCGGTCCCGACACCGGTCCCGACCGATGCACACGCCGCCCGACCGGCGAGTGACTACCTATCCTTCACGCGGTTGACGACGCCGGATGATAGCCTCGAACGAGCCGCGCGGGATGTGGCGATAGAGACCAGCGGTTTGCACCCCCTCCCCCGCCTGAAAGCGTTTTCTGATTTTGTCCACCGACAGATGCACTTTCAATCGGGGACTACCGGAGTTGGTACCAGTGCCGCAGAAGCGTGGGAGAACAAGCGCGGTGTGTGCCAGGATTACACGCATATCCTGATCACGCTGTGCCGACTGAACGACATACCCGCGCGCTACATCTCGGGCTGCGTCCCCGGCGAAGGGGTCATGCACGCGTGGACGGAGGCGTGCTTGCCGCACCC
>JACMMA010000528.1 GCA_014379275.1 Armatimonadota bacterium
GGGTCATGACGATATTCTACAGCGAAACGTTTTCTTTTGTCCTGCCCGTGCGCTCCGATTGGTGGTGCCGTAATCCGCTCGATGAAGTAAAATGTTTTTATGAGTACCGCCGTTCTTGAACCTGCTATTCGCCCGTCGGTTGTGCACGCGCCCCCACGGGTCGTCACCGCCGCCGAATACCTCGCGTTTGATAGCGCGGCGGCGCGGCGCAACGAATTCATCGAAGGAGAGATCGTAGAAATGGCAGGGGCGAGCCGTGTTCACGTATTGATCGCGGGTAATATTGTGCAGGAACTAAAGAACCAGACCGTCGGTCGTGATTGTGACATTTTCTTCAGCGACACCCGCGTCCGGGCGACCGCCTACTATTACCCGGATGTCGGCGTCGTTTGCGGCGAATATCTGGTGGACAATCTGTACCCGGACACGCTCACCAACCCCGCCGTCTTGATCGAGGTGTTGTCGGATTCCACGGAGCACGTGGGTCGCGGCATTAAGTTGCGCCATTATCGCCGGTTGCCTTCCTTGCGTGTGTACCTTCTCGTGACGCAGGATTATCCCCTCGTGGAGCGGTATGAGCGCGACGACGAAGGCGGCGACTGGCGGCTCATCGAAACGGAAGGGTTAACGGGAACGGTCGAACTTGCCGCGATCGGTTGCCGTCTGCCGATGGAGGCGATCTACCGGCGCGTATCGTTTCCTGACCCCGCGCCCGAGGATGCCGCCGAATCTGCCGCCCCCAATCAACTCCCGTAACTTGCGCCGTCAGCGAACGACGTGCGTTTACCCCGAAACAGCGTCCCGCCGAGGGGTTCAATATTGTCCCTTTCTGGGCATAGTAAGATGACACTCTTTTCTACGGGAAGACACAAAAAATGGGAATCATTGACACGCTCTTAGGACGTAACGAACCGCAAACCGCACCGGCCGCCGCGCCGCCGGTGGTGCGACCGACGACGAATGCAAACGCAAACGCGCGGGGCGCGACGAACGCCAACGCCCCCAGTGCCGACGCGCAAGCCGTCGCCCGGTATCGCTATATGTTGCAAACCGCACCCCCCGAAACGCTGGAGCAGGCGCACACGGAAGCGTTCGCCCGCCTGACGCCGGAGCAACGCCGCCTCGCCTTGCAACAACTCGCCGACGTCGTGCCGGAAGACGAACGCGCTTCGCTCCAGGACGACCCGCAGAGCATGGCGCGGGCGGCGACGCGCGCCGAAGTCCGACAACCCGGCGTTCTGGAACGCACATTCGGCGGCGGAGGCGGCATGGGCATGGGTGGCGGTATGGGAATGATGGGCGGCGGCGGTATCGGAATGGGCGGTTTACTCGCGGGCGGGCTACTGACCAGCATCGCCGGGAGTTTCATCGGCTCATCCATCGCGCACTCGTTCTTCGATCAGCCGGACGTGACCAACAATTTCTACGAATCGAATCCGGACATGGCGGGCAACAACGCGGAAAACGCGGCGGGGGACGGCGACGCGTCATATGCCTCGAACGACGGAGCGGACGCGGGATATGTGGATGCGGACACGCCCTACGCCGATGCCGACACCGGGCAAGGGTATGACACGGCGGAACTCGGTGGAGGCGATGCCGATTTCGGTGGGGGGGACCTT
The DNA here is from genome assembly GCA_014379275.1 of Armatimonadota bacterium. GTDB lineage: Bacteria > Armatimonadota > Armatimonadia > Armatimonadales > Armatimonadaceae > JACMIU01. Next base: position 1,623 of record JACMMA010000528.1, read on the forward strand.
GGTGGCGGTGACCTCGGCGGCGGGGATTTCTGACGCGGCGTTCGGCGGGGGCGGAATCCCCCCGCGTCCTGCGTCAGAAGACTCCTTCGCCGCCCCACTCTAGTTCCGAGATCGCCGTATCAGAATGGTCGCGTCCCCGGTACACGCGGACGACGACGAGACGAAGCGTCGTTACTTTACCGGGAGGGAGCACGATACGTGGGGTTTTCACGGTCTGATACCGCCTTGTATCCGCGAGTTGCAACCGGGCGGCCCTCTTGCCGTTCACGAGCAGATCGAACGTCCGAACCCGACCGTTGGCTCGCCATAATTGCTCACTCTTCCGGTAACCGTTAAAAAGATACAGTTCCTTGATGGCAACGGCGTTGTCCCGTCCCGGTTCCGCGGCATCCGCCGATCGGTTGAACGTAAACTCTAGCCAGGATCCGACTCCGTCACCCTTCATGCCCTCAACCCATGCCGTTTTGAGGTCGCCATCCTGCGACATCTTCGGGGAGTAGCGGTTTGCTCCAGACGCCGCGAGTGATGAGGACGCCCGCACGGCAGGGAAGTAAATCGCCTCGAAACTGTCTCCCTTGCGCCAATCTTCCAGTAACTCGGGGGTTTCAGGCATTACTACCGCCGTGTACTCCGGGACGGGCGGGGCGGCAGGTGCCGCTGTCCCCCCGAAGCTAAAAAGCGATGCCGCGAACACTGCCATGACTGCTCTAACACGCATTACTACAACTCCTTGCGCTGATTATACTTTCTCTAGCTCAGATTTACGATGATAACATCGCCACGAGGGGCATCGCGGGTTGTGTGAAAACTTTTCTCTTTGTTGTCCTCCTGTCCGGGAGGACAACAAAGAGAAAGACCTACTAGTAGCGGTACGTATCGCTCTTGTACGGTCCCTGTTGTGCCACGCCGATATAGTCGGCTTGCTCGGGAGTTAGTTCGGTGAGCATCGCGCCGAGTTTCGCGAGTTGTAGACGCGCTACCTTCTCGTCAAGGTGCTTGGGCAGGACATAAACCTGACCGACCTCGTACTGATCCGGGTGTTGCCACAACTCCATCTGCGCGAGCACCTGGTTCGCGAACGACGAACTCATGACATACGACGGGTGCCCGGTACCGCAACCGAGGTTGACCAGACGACCCTTCGCCAGCAGGATGATGCGCTTGCCGTCGGGCCAGATAATATGATCGACCTGCGGCTTGATCTCTTCCCACTGGAGATCCGCGATACCCGCGACATCGATCTCGTTGTCGAAGTGCCCGATGTTGCAGACGATAGCCTGATCCTTCATCTGATCCATGTGGGCGCGCGTGATGACATTCTTGTTGCCGGTGGTGGTGACGAAGATGTCGGCTTTGTCGGCGGCGTACTCGGTCGTGACGACCCGGTAACCTTCCATCGCGGCTTGCAAAGCACAGATCGGATCGACCTCGGTGACCCAGACCTGCGCGGAAAGGGCGCGCAACGCCTGCGCGGACCCCTTGCCCACATCGCCGTACCCGCAAACAACCGCGACTTTACCGGCGATCATGACGTCCGTGGCACGCTTGATGCCGTCGACGAGCGATTCGCGGCAGCCATACAGGTTGTCGAATTTGCTCTTGGTGACGGAGTCGTTGACGTTGAAGGCGCGCATTTGCAGGTCGCCGCGCTTGCTCATCTCGTTGAGACGGTGGACGCCGGTAGTGGTCTCTTCGGTCACGCCCTGGATCTGAGCGAGGCGAGTGGAATACCAGGTGGGGTCGGTCTTTAGCTTCGCTCTGATGCTCGCATAAAGGATCGCTTCTTCCTCCGAGCCAGGCGTGTCGAGCACCGACAAGTCTTTTTCTGCTTTCGAGCCGAGGTGGAGTAGCAAGGTCGCGTCCCCGCCGTCGTCGAGGATCATGTTCGTGAATCCGCTGTCCTGCCACTCAAAGATCCGGTGGGTGTAGTCCCAGTACTCTTCGAGTGTCTCGCCCTTCTTGGCGAAGACCGGGGTTCCGTTGTAAGCGATGGCGGCGGCGGCGTGATCCTGGGTCGAAAAAATGTTGCAACTGGCCCAGCGCACTTCGGCGCCGAGTGCCTCCAGAGTTTCGATCAAGACCGCGGTCTGGATGGTCATGTGTAGCGACCCGGTGATGCGCGCGCCTTTGAGCGGCTGCGCGGTCTTATACTCCGAACGGATCCCCATAAGTCCGGGCATCTCGGTCTCGGCGATCGCTATCTCTTTGCGTCCCCAGGCAGCCAGACTGAGGTCTGCCACGGCGAAGTCAGTGGCCAGATCCATGGCCAGAGGGGAGGTCGTCGCTTCGGTCATTTCGGTCATTTTTGTCATTTCGGTTACTCCTGCAAAGAAAAACGCCCACCCCGGGAGATTCCCGGGGTGAGCGCGGTTTGTGTGCTGAGCCTGGTCCGCGGATGCGGGTCGCAGCGCTCCTCAGCGTGGATTCAGTATACCACTCCCTTACCCGCGCTCCCTCCCCAGATTCGTTCGTCGTACATTATAGAGTGTGGCAACCCCTCGACTTTTTGGCATGTAGATTCTTTAGGCAGAAATTGGGTATAAAACGGCGGCTCGACAATACTTTACACCGAACCGCCGTTATTTTTCAAGGACATAAATTACCCATGAACCGCCTGTTTTCTGGTGCCGTTATTGCGATCGGCATCACTTTGTCGCTCACATCCCTCACAAAAGCGCAAAACCCCACCCCACCACCCGCGCCTGTGCCGCCCGCTACGGAGAAAGAAACCCCCACGGAGCAACGGGAACGCCGCCGCGTTCCTGCGTTCGGACCGCAAATCGGCTTCTTTTTCCCGACGAGCGGTCGCACCCGTGACGCCTTCGGCGAAACCTGGGTGAACTACGGCATCGGTTTTCAACCACTTGATCTGCAAACCCGGCGCGGCTCCGCGACACTGGATATAGCGGCATTCTCGGCGCGACGCAGTGGTGCCCGGGCGTTTGTCGTGCCAATCAGCTTGATTTACAAAATCGCCCTCGGCGGAGGTCGCGATGTGGAGGGCGAAACGGATCGCGGGATAAACCCGTATACCGGGTTCAGCCTGGGTCTCTATTTAACGGACCTGCGTGCCGATAGATATAATGTCTCGTCCGGCTGGCAGGGTGGCTTCGGCGGCAGCGCATTATTTGGGGTGACCTATCAGCGAAGTATTTTCGTCGAAGCGAGGTATCATCTCATCAGCGAACTCAAAACCTTCGATCTATCCGGGTTGAACCTTTCGGTAGGCGCACGGTTCTAGAGAGCGACCCGCAACGGCGCGGCGAAATGAATTATGGATAAACGAAACCCCATACCGTTTCTGGATGTATAATATATGTCCGCGAAGGGAATAGTACGGTGCCGGTGCAGGGACGCACTAAAGAGATCGAACCGCCGGTTCATGAGATGGACATAGAAACGGGAAGCAGGAATTTTGCCGATGGCTACATACAAGCGGTGCTGCGCATGCGATTACTGGGTAACGGCGGGGGATAAACGCTGTCCGAATTGTGGTATATCCGACCCACGCACCGACCGATCTGACACATTGACCATGGAAACACCGATGACCGACGGCACGCGCGCCGCGTTCGGGGGCTTCATCGGTGCGGTGATCGGCGGCTTTCTGATGGACGGCATGGGCGTCGCCGTCGGCGTCGCCGTCGGCGTCAGCCTCGGCGTGCTTCTAGGCGCGGACCGCGAATGGGGTCCGGGCGAATTGCCCGCCGCACTGACCCGCACCCGGCATATGGCATCTCTTCGCCACGTCGAGGACACCATCCAGGAACGACTTTCCGATATTGCCGGTCGGGAGAAGCGGCTCGTCGAAGTCCGCCATAAGATCGAAGCCGAATCGGCGCACATCGGACCGGATCGCATGGGCAAGACGCGTTCCGCACTGGATTCCGCTTCGGCCATTCTGGCAAGGCAACGCGAGCGGTATCATGCGAAGTTGTGGGAAATCGCGCTGGTGCGCTGGCAGAACGGTCTGGAACCGCTGGCGAGCGACTGGGACAAACTGACGCACGACGAATGTAACCATCGTTTGCGTCAGTTAGAAGCCGCCCGCGATCGCGGGGAAGCCTTCCTGAAAGAATGGGCGGGCGTGGACCTATCCGAAATCCCCGAAGGGCAGCGTTGCGTGGACCGCTTGAAACAAGCCCTCGGCTCCTGCGCCAAACTGCGCGAAGCCTTGATAGTACAGCAAGCCGCCCTCGCCGTGAAGGGAATCGCGCCGATGGACGAGGCACTGGTCCCGGCGATGGCCCCGACCAAGTCGCTGGAAAACCTGGACCTGTTCAACGCGCGCGCCACACTGGGCGAGTTCTCGTCGGCGTTTAGCGAACTCGAAGCCGAGTACTCCCGCCTCAAGAGCGAGGATGAGATCGCCGAGCAAGCGGTCATGGTACGTCGGATGGGGTAGTTACCCCTCGTATTAAAGGAGAAGGCAGGCGTAAAGTCTGCCTTTTTTATTTTGAGGCATATTCGTTTACGCGGCAGACAGAACAGGAGCCTGAAACCAATGGTAGCCTTTTTTCGCGGACGACCCTATAATGGAAACTGTGAGCAAAGACGACATTCAATCCGGTCAGGAATCTACGGCGGAACTCGACGGCGGTGCTCTTCAGCGCGGATGGGATACGATCGCCGGAACGCAGACTCCCCGTAAAAAAATTATTGCAACCTGGGCGGCCCGTACCGACATCGGACGGGTGCGCGAAAACAACGAAGACAAGTTCGACTTCTTTGCGCCGGATGATCCCGCGATTCTCGCCCCGCGCGGCAGGTTGTGGGCGGTGGCGGACGGTATGGGCGGGCACAGTGCGGGACAGGTCGCGTCGGAGGCGGCACTCAAAACGCTGGTCCGTTCCTACTTCAACCCGTCCGACACCGACGCCGAGGCCGCGCTGAAAACCGCGTTCGCCGACGCCAATGCGCTGATCTTCCGCGCCGCCCAGCGGATGGGCGGACAGAACGGTATGGGTACGACGCTGGTCGCGCTGGTCGCGATCGAGGACCGCTTCCTGGTCGCACACGTCGGGGATTCGCGGATCTATCGGTACCGCGGCGGCGGCAGGAAGAACGCCGACACAAGCCAGCTGACCCAACTAACCACAGACCATTCCTGGGTTGAGGAGCAGGTTTCGCGCAAATCGCTGACCCGCGAGCAAGCCGAAGCGTCGCCGTATCGGAACATGATCACGCGGTCCGTGGGGGTGGAAGAAAACGTCGTGCCGGATATTACTATCCACGCGGCGGAACCGGGAGACGTATATCTTCTGTGCTCGGACGGACTCTCCGGCTTCCTCGACGATGAGATTCTGCACCAGAACATGGATAAAACCTCCAACCCGTCGCGCCTCGTTTTAGACTTAATCGACGCGGCGAACGATGCCGGGGGTAAGGATAATATCACCGCGCTCGTGCTGCGCGTGGACGCAGTGACGGATTCGCCCTAAAGGACAAACGCCATGACTACGCCCCGCAACGAAAA
>JACMMA010000077.1 GCA_014379275.1 Armatimonadota bacterium
GGAAACGATCAACTCGATGACCGATACGCTCAACACCTTCGCCGAGCAGGTCACGACGGTCGCCCGCGAGGTGGGCACGGAAGGGAAACTGGGCGGGCAGGCGAAAGTGCCGAACGTCGCCGGGACCTGGAAAGACTTGACTGACAATGTGAACTTCATGGCGTCCAACCTGACAACACAGGTGCGGAACATCGCCAAAGTCGTTACCGCGGTCGCGGATGGGGACTTGAAACAGAAGCTGGTGGTGGAAGCGAAGGGCGAGGTGGCGGCACTGGCGGAGACGATCAACTCGATGACCGACACGTTAAATACCTTCGCCGAGCAGGTCACGACGGTCGCCCGCGAGGTAGGTACCGAAGGGAAACTGGGCGGGCAGGCGAAGGTGCCGAACGTCGCCGGTACCTGGAAAGACCTGACGGAAAACGTGAACTTCATGGCGAACTCGCTCACCGTGCAGGTGCGCGAAATTTCCGAAGTGGCGACCGCGGTTACCGAGGGCGACCTGACCCGTTCCATTACGGTGGACGCGCAGGGCGAGGTGTCCACGCTTAAAAACAACATCAACCAGATGATCGCGAACCTGAAGGACACCACGCAACAGAACAAGGAACAGGACTGGCTGAAAACCAACCTCGCCCGGTTCTCGTCCATGATGCAGGGGCAGAAAACGCTCGAATCGGTCACGAAACTGATCATGAGCGAGATGACCCCGCTGGTCGGGGCGCACCGCGCGGTCTTTTACCTGAACGACGCGACCACGGGCGGGACGCTCGGCGGCGAACAGGTTCTCAAACTGATGGAAGCGTACGCCTACCGAGAACGCAAGAATGTTTCCAACCAGTTCCGGTTCGGCGAGGGCCTGGTCGGTCAGTGCGCGCTGGAAAAACAGTCCATCCTCCTGACCAACGTTCCGGGGGATTACATTCAGATCAGTAGCGGTCTGGGCGAGGCGGCACCGCTGCAAATCGTCGTGCTACCGATCCTGTTTGAAGGCGCGATCATGGGCGTCATCGAACTGGCATCATTCCAGCAATTCTCGCAGATTCACCGGACATTCCTGGATCAGTTGATGGAATCCATCGGTGTCGTCCTGAATATGATTTCCGCCAGCATGCGGACCCAGTCGCTCCTGGAGCAGTCGCAGTTATTGACCCAGGAATTGCAATCGCAGTCGCAGGAGTTGCAGTCGCAGCAAGGGCAGTTGCGCCGCACCAACGTGGAGCTAGAGGCGCAGGCGAAAGAGCTGGAAGAAAAGGCGACCCTTCTTGCCGAGCAAAACGAAAAGGTCGAGCAAAAGAACCGCGAGGTGGAGCTGGCGCGCACCGCTCTGGAGGAAAAGGCGGAGCAACTCGCGCTGTCGTCGAAATACAAGTCGGAATTCCTCGCCAATATGAGCCACGAACTGCGCACCCCGCTCAATTCGATGCTGATTCTGGCGAAGCTACTTGCCGACAACAACGAGGGTAATCTGTCCGGCAAGCAGGTCGAGTTCGCCTCCACGATCCAATCATCGGGCGGCGACCTGTTGACGCTGATCAACGAAATCCTCGATCTCTCGAAGGTCGAGGCGGGCAAGATGGAGATCGAGATCACCAACGTTTCCCTGCCCGAGGTGCAGGACTACGTGCGGCGCAGTTTCGCCCACGTCGCGCAACAGAAGGGGTTATCGTTCGACGTCGTTATCGCGCCGGACGCCCCCGCCTCGCTCCCGACGGATGCCGGGCGATTGCAACAGGTGTTACGTAACCTGCTCGGGAACGCGTTCAAGTTTACGGAGCGCGGCAACGTTTCCTTGAAAATCAGTAAGCCCGACCACGCCGTGCTTCTGGAAAACGGCGATCTGGTGCCGGCGGAAGACTTGATTGCGTTTGCGGTGGAGGATACCGGCATCGGCATTCCGAAAGACAAACGTAATCTGATCTTCGAAGCCTTCCAACAAGCCGATGGCACAACCAGCCGTCGCTACGGCGGAACCGGTCTCGGCCTGTCTATCAGTCGCGGCATCACGGGGCTACTCGGAGGGCGCATCATCGTCGAATCCGAAGTCGGCGTCGGTTCTACGTTCACGCTGTATCTGCCGAGAACCGCGGAGCATTTCGAAGCGATGGGCCTGGAGTTAGACAACCTCGACGACGGATTTAGCGGCGGCAGCGGCGGTAGCTCTTTCCGCCGCGGCAACGGCAATGGAAGTCGCGGCGGCGGGGCGATCATGCCCCCGCTTTCGGACCGATTCGTGCTCACGCGTCCGCGAACAATGACGACGTCTGTGGCAACGCCGCGTCCGGGGACAGGAGCGACATCGGCAACGGCGCCATCGGTAGCCGACGACCGCGAGGCGATCTTACCGGGGGACAAAGTGCTACTCGTCATTGAGGATGATGTTTCTTTCGCACGGATCCTCCTGGACCGGGCGCGGGAGGAAGGCTTTAAGAGTATCGTCGCGCTCGGGGGTGAGGAAGGAATCGAGCTTGCCAATCGGTTCGGACCGGACGCGATCAGTCTGGACCTGCGGTTGGCGGACGCGGACGGATGGGAGGTTCTGGACCGGCTGAAGCGGGATCCGAAGACGCGCCATATCCCGGTGCAAGTCGTTTCCGTCGTGGACCGCGAGGAGGGGCAACTCGCGTCCGTGGGGGCGATCGCTTATCTGGAAAAACCGGTCACGTCCGACGCTTTGAACGGCGCTTTCGCACACCTGCGGCGATTTGTCGACCAATCTGTCCGGCGGCTATTGATCGTCGAGGACGACGACGCGCAGCGTGGTAGCCTTGTCGAACTGCTCGGCGGCGTGGCAGGCGACGGGGACGATGACATCGCCATAACCGCCGTCGCCTCGGGCGAGGAGGCGACGGCGGCGCTGGCGGCAGAAACATTCGATGCGATCGTGCTGGATCTAACGTTGCCGGGCATGAGCGGCTTGGAACTGCTCCAGCAAGTCAAATCCGACACACGCTTGATGAATATTCCCGTCGTTATCTACACTGGTCAGCAACTGTCGAAAGCGGAGGAGACTCGCCTCAAACGTCACGCGGCATCGATCATCACCAAAGACGTTGGTTCCGCGGATAAGTTGCTCGATGAGACCGCGTTGTTCCTGCACCGGGTCGTCGCGCGTCTCCCGGAAGGGAAGCAGCGTGTGATCCAGGAGCAAGCAGGAAACAAGGACTCACGCAAGCCTACGACAGACACCACACCGTCCGGTTCCGCACGCCCGTCACGCCGCCGCTCGAAAGCGAGTGCTTCGGAAGTCGTCGAGAAAACAAGCGATTCCGCGGTAAGCCTGACCAATCGAACTGTTCTGGTCGTGGACGACGACGTGCGTAACATCTTTGCGCTGACCAGTGTGTTGGAAGCGCACGAGATGACCGTCCTTTTCGCCGAAAACGGACGCGATGCGATCCAGATACTCGGGCTGCACGACGAGATTGAAGTCGTGCTGATGGACGTGATGATGCCTGAGATGGACGGCTACGAGACCACGGAGCAGATACGCTCCAGCGCCCGTGCGGATTGGAAGGAGCTACCGATTATCGCCCTGACCGCGAAAGCGATGGCGGGAGATCGGGAGAAGTGCCTGGAGGCGGGCGCGTCCGACTACATCACGAAGCCGGTGGACGTTGATCTTTTGCTCAGCCTGCTCCGGAAATATTTGGTTAAATCGGACAAGGTGTAGGAGACAGACGGTGAGTTCCGGGGGACGGAGAGTACGGTGGTCGAGTGACGGCGTGTACTCCTTGCAGGGCTGTCCTCCCGAACTCACCATTTATAAACTCTGACGGTTCAGCCAGTCCGGTTCGGGGGAAATGCGGTCTTTTTCGAGTACCATTGTCGTGCCGCTCCCTTCATGGGTGAGTAAATATGCCCGGTCGGCGGTTTTCAGGAGCAGGAAGAAGCCATGGCCGAGTGACCCTGCCGTCGTGAAACCACGCTCCAGCACCGCGCGGTGGATACGATGCACCGGAATCCCGGGACCGCTATCCGTCACCCACACCTGGACCCTACCCCGCCTGACGTCGCCGCGAACTTCGCCGCTACCGACGCCTTGTTGCACATGAACCACGACATTCATCGCCGCCTCGCCGACGGCTGTCAGCAAATCGTAACGTCGCTCTTTCGGGAGCCCGCATGCCGCGGCGATTGCGTCCACCCGTTGCCGGAACGCGCGTAGTGCGGGGGCGGAGATGGGCATGGCGGCTTCGGTCCCGGGAAAATCCTCGATAATCGGTAGCGGATCCGGAAGCTCGGAAACATCGTCGCACAGGCACAAGACGCCGTCCGTGGCTGCGAGCAAAACGTCCTTCAGAAAGGCGCGTTGCTGGGCAAGCAGTTCTGCCTGGGTTTGTGTCAGCCGCTCTTTTTCCGCGATAGCGGCGAGGAGGCGGTCCTCGGAAGATTTCTGCTGGGTGATGTCAATGCAGGATCCGATGAATCCGACAAAGCTGTGTTCACCCTCGTTGTAACGCGGTGTGCCGTTATCCAGCACCCAACGATACTCGCCGTTGTTACACTGCAAGCGATACTGCATCGTGAAGGGCTCACGGGCGGCGAACGCGGCCCGGTAGGTATTCCGGCAGGACACAACATCATCGGGGTGGACGCCTTTTTCCCAGCCCTCTTCCACTTGCTGCGTCATCGTCCGCCCGGTGAAATCGAGCCACGGCTTGTTGAACCAGTCGCATTTTGCGGAAACGTCGCTCGTCCAGATCATAACCGGTGCACAGTCTGCCATCACGCGAAATCGCGACTCCGACTCACGCAAAGCGATCTCATTGCGTCGCTGGGCTGTCACGTCACGCTGTGTCCCCCATGCCCGTATCAGATGGCCATCCTTGACTACGCCGATTAGGCTGTTAGAAACGTAACGGATATCGCCGTTCCGGTCGCGCTCGACGGACTCGGCGTCCACAAGGCGATAGCCCGATCGGATAAACGCTTGAAGGTACGCCTGATTCGTCGGGTCTTCCTGGGGAACTAAGTCTTGTAGCCGCGCCCCGGTCAGCTCGTCGGCAAGGGCGAAGCCGTACATACGGGCGAACGCATCATTACATTCGGCAAGGTATCCGACGCGGTAGAAGGATTCTACCTGCGCTTCCTCAGAAAGACCGAGCGCGATCGGTTCTTCCGCCTCGAAACGCCAGATGCCTTCTGCGCTGTTCGCTATAAACGCACGATACCGTTCCTCAGTCAGTGGCGAGACGGATGATAGGGGGATTGTTTCGTCCCCGGTGCGTGTGTTAGTCATCCTTCCAGTCGTTGTACCTGATTGTGTCGTCCGTTAAACCTTGGTTCTTTCGCGAAGGACCGCGAAGCAGCATTATGATCGTGATCCGCGGTCTGTTGCGGGATTCGCTTGCTTCGCGGCCGTCGGCGAGTGCGGTTCGACTTTGATCGCTTTGCCGTAAACGCTGTTTCTACCGACCCAGCCGTTGATGCCGCCGCGATTATTGCCGATCTGAAATCGCCCGTTATCTTTCGCCTTGATAAGATGCAGATAATCATTTCCGGAAACGCGTACGAGGACAATGTCGCCGGCTTCGAGAGTTTCTGGGTCGCACGGCGCGACCGTTACCAGGTCGCCGTCGTTGACTTTGCCACTCATCGAATGCCCGCGTGGCCGGATTTGCGGTGTCTCACCACGCCTCAGAGCTTCGATAGCAAATTTCGCCCAGCTCATAGGAGCTATCCTTTCGTTCCGGGGGTCACCCGGCTGTCATGCCCCTGCCTTTTCGCACAGAGCTTTTATCTGTGCCAACAGTTCGCGCTCGCGCCCCGGTACTACGACCGCTTTTTCGAGCGATCCGTAATGCGCTTCCAGACATTCGAGTAATAACGACCTGATGCGTGCTTCGTCCGGTCCGTGCGGTATGGGACTGCTCTGGTACGTCGCTTCCAGGTCGCGTTCCTTCTGCGTGAAAAACTCCTTGACCTGCTCCGCCGTCCACTCACCACGCCGGATCGCCTTGAGACGCTCCTTGTCGCGTTGCAGGTCGATATCCCCACCCATCAGAATCTGCTCGACTTCATCTAAAAGCCTAACTGTATGATAAGCGAATTTTGAGTCGAATCCGTGTTGCTCTACCAGTTCGGCACGACGGCTTCCTTCCTGCGGCGACTTGATTTCCATCTTGTGTAGTTGCGAGTACGCGTAGCCTTTGAACTTGTGCCAGGCGCCCTTGTGGAGGAACACGCGCCGGTTCTCGCGCACACGTTCTCCTACCTGCGTCGAGTGGATCACACAACCCGCCGGTGTGAACAGCGAGTCGATGATGTTCGGGTTGTTTTCCATCGCCAGATGAAAAAACCGGAC
>JACMMA010000529.1 GCA_014379275.1 Armatimonadota bacterium
CGGCAAGTCGTTGAGGTAGATCACGTCCGGGTCCCCGCATCGCATCAGTAGTTGTAGCCCGGCGTCGTAATCCGGTACATCCTGCCCGATCAGTAGCGAGGAAACCAGCCCTTGTTCGCTCTGCAACCGGTGGGATTGCCAATCTTCTAACAAATGAATCCGCCGGGGGAGGGTGGCATTGATCTCCTGCAAAAGGGCGAGCGCAGTGGTACCCTTCCCGCTACCTACCGGTCCCGTGATCAAAATCAAACCGGAGGGTATTTTAGCCATCTCCTGGAAAACCGTCACGCAATCGCCCCCGACTTCGGTCAGTGTCGGAATTCGGGCACGTAAGATTCGCACCGTCGCAGAAAAATTGCCGCTGGTACGCATCGCCATGACGACGAAGTTGAACTCCCCTTGCGTCAGTAAAACCTCGGACGAGGCAGCCTTCCCACTACGCAGTCCTTGTTGCGTGAATGCCGGGAAGAGCGGCAACAAAAGGCTTTCGAGACCTTCCGAAGTCAACGGAGGCTGGTCAGACAAACGGACCAGATCCCCGTAAACACGAATGCGCGGGAGGTTGCCGGCGACGAGGTGTATATCCGATGCGCCTTGGGTAACGGCGGCGTCAAAAAGCGCGGTCAATTCGATGGGTAGTTCCATGAGCAGAATCTTTCTTGTTAGCGGTTTCGATGCGACGCGGATTCGGGCGGCGCGAAAGGAAATAAACGGACTGTCGATGGGCGCGGAACCGTCCCGGAATGCTCTCGGCGCAGTTCGGCGACTTCGCGACGCAAGGACGAAAGTTCGTCTCGCATGCCGCGCATCTCAAGCAATGTTTCTCGAAGCAACCGACTCATCTCGCCGGCTGGCTCCGGTGCAGGAACGGCAGTCGCGGTCGGAGGACTTGGCGGCTGTGGTGGCTCTAAAATTCCGTACGCTTCCGCAATAGCTTTCCCCAATTCCGCGGGGTCCGCAACCATCGGTTGCACCATACACCCGGTAGACATTCGAACGGCATCTGTCAAGGCGGTGTCCTTCACATCCCGCATGGCAACCCATAGTCGTCTCGTTTCATGGCGAATCGGTAGAACCTGATTCTTCCATGCAAACTCCGCAGTCAGCAATCCTAATGCATTAGGTTCCGCCCTATGTTTTGTCAAGTCTATGGAAGGAATTCCCATCTCAAATGCGTGGCGTACCGAGAAATTCGCCATCGCAGACTGCGCTACACGAGACCCTATGAATCGATCCATAGCCTCACGGACCCAGTGCGTGGCGAAGGTGGAAAACCGGAAGCCGCGCATATAATCAAACCGGTCGACTGCTTCGTTCAATCCGAGCATTCCCTCGCGAATCAGTTCGTCCATTTCGATGCCGCGACCCTGATATTTTTTTGCCAGAAGGGTTACCAGGCGTCGGTTCGCGCTGACAAGGACCAATCGCCCCCATGTTTCGCCCTGCTCCACGGCGCGGGCGAGGCGTTGCTCTTGCTCCGCCGTTAGCGCGGGATACCCGGAAAAGTCGTCTCGTAGGTAGGGAACAAATTGCGCGGGAATCTGACGGGAGCCTTCCGCCGCAGGGGAAAGGGTTTTAGCTTCGGCACCGATCGCTGCCAGCACTCGTCCTGATATGTCTATGTTTTCGACATCCAACTCCCACGATTGCACGAGAGTCGACAGGGTTTCGTCGAACAGTTCCCCCGGTGCATTCACGGGACCAGGAGCATCCTCGCTAGGCAAACATTCGGATTGTGTTTGTGATTTCATTTGTTTTCCCTTCCAAACCATGGGGCGAGCGATTCGCGCAACGCCTGCACGGCACTATTTTTTCGGGAAGCGACCGTTCCCATGGAGATGGATAAAATGTCCGCGATCTCCTTGTAGGACAGCCCTTCATACTCATGAAGCAGAAACACCACCCGCTGCGGTTCGGGTAAATCATGCAGTGCATCCTGCACCGCCAGCGAAAGTTCCATCGGCGCACCCCGAGCGCATGTCGTTTCCGCTACGCTCATTCCAACCAGTTTTGATTCCGGGGAACGCAATCGCGACATACACAGGTTGTAGGCGATTCGCAGAAGGTACGGGAGCAGCTTGCCGCGAGCGACATATGTATGTCGACTTTCCCAAAGACGAACAAATGTCTCCTGGGCGATGTCGGCACCGGCGTCCAAATCACCGTTGAATACACGGGCAGCAAAGCGGATGATCCGCGCTTGATACCGGCGTATCAAATGGGCAAAGGCTTGCCCATCACTATCACGTGCTGTTCGTAATAGGAGATCGTCATCGGGTAGGTTTTCATCGGTCACTGTCCGTTGCGTTTCCTTTCACTTGTTAAAACGCGCCACAGCGGCGATTTCTTCGGCGACGAAATAAATATGACGAAATAAATATCCGGAGGAAATTTTGCAAACTGCTCGATGATCCATTCTGTGAGATTGTCTGTCACTGCTCCTATGTTAATTCGGAGGCAGTAATTGTGGTACCCTTCGATGGCTGACAACAGGACTATACGATGCAATGGAGTATTTAAATCGAGCTATGGATTGGAATCGACTTGCCAATGAGGCGACACATTGGTGCCTGCAAACGTTATGGGACAGGGAAGCGAAACGGTTTCGTCCGGCTTCCCCGATGGCACCAAAGGATGTGCCGTGGGATTTCATGTGGGGGAATGGTGTTGCATTCTCGATGCTCGTCGGCGCGACTCGCTTCGCTTCGCCCGTGTTTCGACCCTACCTGGATCGTTTCTGGGACGGGATGGAAGGCTACTGGGATCTGGACAAGCCGGTCCCTGCTTACGACGCCTTCTTGTCGAAGTCCGGTGACGACAAATATTTTGACGACAACGAGTGGATGGTACTGACGTTCGTAGAAGCGTACGAATTGACGAGAAACATCCGGTATCTGGTTCGCGCGGAAGAAGTTCTGCGGTATGTGTTGTCGGGCTGGGACGATAAACGGGGCGGCGGGATCTACTGGCGTGAAGATCGAAAGTCGAAAAATACATGTTCGAACGGACCCGGTGCCGTCGCGGTTCTGGTGCTTGCAAGACATGGTAAATCAAAGGAGCGGGTAGAATGGGCGCGGCGGATCATAAATTGGACCCGGAAGACATTGCAGGATCCGTCGGACGGGTTGTACTGGGACAATATCAATATTTCCACGGGCGCGGTCGAGAAAACGAAGTGGACGTATAACAGTGCGTTGATGCTTCGCGCGCATCTCGCCCTCTGGCAACTAACGCAGTCCAAAGCGGACCTTGACGAAGCGGTTCGCATCGCCGAATCATCGGAGCGTGTTTTCGTGGCGCCGGGAACTGGAGCATTCCGGGACGAAGCGAATTTCACACACCTGCTTGTGGAAGCGTATTTATTGCTGTGGCGCGAAACGAAACTGCCCTGGCTCAAAGCGCGTGCGGAAGCAAACGGCGAATACGCGGCCTTCCAATTGAAGTACATCGATGGGGGATACAGAACCTCGTGGAAAAAAGATCCGCCTGTCGAACAGAATCCGCGCAAAACGTTGATGGCAAACGCGAGTACGGCACGACTCTTCTGGTGCCTGGCGCAAATTAGCTAAGGCCGAATAGCTACGAACGAGGCACTAACTTCGCCATTAACACTTCGGTGGCAAGTTGTGCATTGGCGTTGCGGGCAAGATGTCGCCGGAAAGTAAACAGGGTCTGGAGATTTTCGGCGACCTGCTCGGGGTGGGTGTGTCTTTTAACCGCATCTAAAACGGCTGAACGGCGGTCGGCGTGAATCAAAGGTGCATCTGCCCCGCGCAAGACGACGGCGAGCAGATCCGCGTACCAGGCACAGAGAACTTCGAGTGCTCGCCCCAGATCACCGCGGGCGGTCTTGTCGCCCCCGTCCTCCTCAGCATCGCCTTTTTTCGGTTTACCCGGTTTCGCCGCATTCCGGAAATCCTCCGCCAAGCGGAACGATCCGATAGGGGGACACTGGGCGATCCGATACGCGACGTCGAGCAGGGCTTCCCGCTGGGTACGAATCTCGGGGGCATCGGCGAGACGGAATGCTTTACCGGGAGCCCCTTCGGAGTAGGCCGCCAGCACCCGCGCTTCCTCTGCGGGTATATTTTTGAGTTCGACGAGACCCTTCGTTATCGCGTCAGTCGAGGCCTGTCGGAAGCGAATCATCTGGCAGCGTGACAAAATCGTCGGCAGGACGGCGGAGGGTGCCGGGGCGCAGAGGACGAAGTTGACATACGGCGGCGGCTCTTCCAATGCTTTCAAGAGTGAGTTCGCCGACTCGTCATTGAATGTTTCCGCCCGCTCGAAAATAATAACGCGCTTCGGGGCAGCGACGGGGGCGTATGGAAGCGATTCCAGGATGCCGGGCGCATGACCCGTGCGGGACCAGAGTTGGTACATGCGGGTGAACTCACCGTCCGGCGCGATCCGCTTGACATCCGGGTGCTCACCGGTGTCAATGCGTCGACAATTGGCGCACACGTCGCACGCGTCCCCGGTTGTCGTTCGGCTCTTACAAACAAGCGCCTTGGCGAACTCCACCGCGGTCGTGGTTTTCCCGACGCCTTCCGACCCAACGAAGAGTAACGATTGCGGGACGGCATCGCGGGCGATGAATGTACGTAGAGCGGTCGTCGCCGTCTCCTGACCGATTACGGAGGCGAGTGCCATTTCGCTTTAAAACCGCTCGAACCGCTCGACATCAATGACAAAGGTGACTGCACCGCCGACTTCGACTTCGACCGGCGAGGGAATAAATGTACCGACCGGGCCGGCATCTGGCGGCAAAACATTCACGAACTGCTTGCGGGTTTTGCTCGCCTCCCCGATCAGATTCAGGGCGCGGTCAACATCCTTCTCCTCCACACCGATCAAGAGCGTTACGTTGCCCTCGCGAAGAAAGCCACCGGTCGACCCGATCTTGGTGAACTTGAACCCGCCCCGAAGCAGACCTTCTGTAATTCTGCCACGGTCGCGATCGTGGATAACAGCTATTACCAGTTTCATTACCTTGTGTTACTATCCCTCGGTTTCTGTTGCGGGCGATACGGAGGACGACTACCGCCTTGCCCACCGCTGTTAAACGGTCGGCGCGGTGCGTCACCGCCTCCATTGCCTCGGAACGAATTGTTCGGTCGCGGCCCGCTACCCCCGCGGCCCTGCGGCGGACGACCGACGCCAAATCCGGGTCTGTCCCCACCACCGTTAAACCGGGTGCGATCCCCGTTACCGGGTGCCGGGCGGTCCCCGCCAGAACGCGGACGATCGCCACCAAAACGGGGTCGGTCGCCTCCGCCCGATGGGGGACGCCCGCCGCCGAACTGCGGACGATCGCCCGATGGCGGTCGGTTTCCGCCGAATTGCGGGCGGTTCGGCGGCCCGCCACTGCCACCGCGGAACTGCGGTCGGTCGTCGTAGCGGGGGCGGTCCCCGTTCCCCGGACCTTGCGATCGTGACGGGGGACCGAACCGACGTTGCTCGTCATTGCCCTGAAACCGGTTGCCGCCACCGCCATTCGGAGGACCACCCGGCCGCGGGGGACCTTGCGGCCGTCGGTCGCTATTAAATCGCGGTCGGTCTCCTCCGCCGAACCGCGGACGGTCCCCGCCAAAATTCGGTCGATCATTCCCGCCACCGCCATTGCGGTCACCGCCGAACGACGGACGGTTCCCACCGGGTGCCGGTCGCCCCATGGGACGCGGGGCAGGGCGGGGACCGTTGTCTCGATCACCACGCGGGGCGAAGGAGCCACTGGGGCGTGGTGGGGCGGGGCGTCGATTCCCCTGTATGTAGACGCGTTCCCGCTGTGGTTCGCGCCGTTCGCCATCATAGTGACCGCGTTGCCCGAACCGTTGCGTTTCGTCAGGTTCGACGTCGGGGGCGTTTTTACCTTCCTCGATGAGTCGCAATTCGTCTTTCGTAAGCGGACGCCATTCCCCGGGCTGCAACTCCCCCAGTCGGACAGGACCGACACGGGTGCGCACCAGCCGCACGACGGGGTAGCCGAGCGCGTCGAGCATCCGGCGCACCTGACGGTACTTGCCTTCGTGAAGCACGAGTTCCAGAATCGAAGTGCCCGGTTCCGCCCCGCGCCCGACGATCTTCGCGCCGGCGGGGGCGGTCACGTACCCATCGGCGAGTTTCAAGCCCTTGGTGATGCGCGTTACGGCGTTCGCGTCCGGCTTCCCCTTCACCGTAGCGAGATATGTTTTGCCCATGCTCTGGCTGGGGTGCGTGACTTTGAACACGAAATCCCCGTCGTCCGACATGAGGAGTAACCCCTCCGAGTCGGCGTCCAGGCGACCAACCGGAACCAGGCGGGCACCAGGAATGTTCACCAGATCCACCACCTTTTGCTCTGCGTGGGGGTCGGACACGGTGGAAACAAAACCTACCGGCTTATGCAAAGCGACATAGTGTCGCTTTGCGGAAACGGAAATAATCTGATCGTCAACGGTGATCTCGTCGGTCTCCGGGTTGACGTTTGTCCCCTGAGCCTTTATCGTCTCGCCGTTCACTTTGACGCGGCCGCCCGTAATCAACTCCTCTGCCTTGCGGCGCGAGGTGATTCCGGCGGCGGCGAGCACTTTTTGTAGTCGCTGTTCCATAACAGGCTAATCCTATCAGAAAGACGGCACCCGCGCCCACCGCCCAGAGCACGATTCCCCCCAAGGACCCGAGGAAACCACCCGCCTGCCGTGTCACTGCGATGACGGGGGCTACGGCAACATCCTCATCGGCGAGGAGGGGAACACTGCCGCGATCCGCGCCGTCCACGCGGGCGACAAGCCGTCCGACTTCTTGCCCCCGCCCGATCGGGGCTGTCAACCCGGCGACCGGTTCGGCAACCGTCTGTACCACCGAGCCGGGGTTTGTCGCGTCGGTGAAGGTGACTAAATCCGCCGCGGCAATAGTACGAACCGATGGCTGAGCGCCACCGCCAACGGAAACGGGGGGAGCGGTTGCACCGGCTTTCAACGCGATAATTGTCGGAAATCGGCGAAACGCCCAGCCTAAAACGGTCGCGGTCTCGCCCGATGCGTTGTCCGCCGCGCCGAGAACAACGCCGATCAGTTGGCGACCGTTCTGCGTCGCGGAACCGACGAAGCAGTGCCGTGCGGCACGGGTATAGCCGGTTTTCACCCCGTCCGCACCGGGGAACGTTTCGTAGAATTTTTTCGCTTTCGACGCAACGACCTTGTCTTTGGATTTAGTCCGGGTAATCACGCGCTTCCGGACCTTCACCGCGTCGCGAAACCGCTCGTTGGCGAGGGCATCGCGGGTGATGAAAGCCAGGTCGTGTGCTGTGGTGTAATGCTCATTATCCGGTAAGCCATTCGGGTTTGTGAAATGCGTGTTTGTCGCGCCGGCCTCCGCGGCACGCGCGTTCATCAAATCGGCGAATTTCGCCACCGACCCGCTGACATGCTCGGCGATAACCACGGAGCCGTCATTCGCGCTACGTAGCATCGTTCCATAAAGCAGATCACGGCTCGTAAACTTCTCCCAGGGTTGGATATGAAGAGAACTCGCCTCGATGTCGCGGATTTTGACGTTCATGCACGTGATCACGTCTGTCGGATCCGTCCGCTCGGCGAGCAGTAGACCGGTCATAATCTTGGTCGTTGACGCCGGATACAGTTTCTGGTCTGCGTTCTTCGTCCACAGGATTTCCCCGGTTGACACATCCATGACGGCGACCGACTTGCTTGAAACAACGGGTACTCGGTCAAGATTCGCCGGATCATAAAATCCGGGAATACGAACGCCGCTGACCAGCTTTTGCGCTTTATCGACGGGCAGTTTGGTCGGGTCGCCGTACTTGCTCGCCGGGGCAGGGGCAGTAGGAATGGGGCGCCTCGCACCCGCCGGAAGGGCGGGGAGCGCGACAAGCAGAGCGATTAAAACCGCGAAAGAGGAAGTGTGTTTCATATCGACGGTCCTGTTTCCACCCCGGCGGCAAGCAGTGCCGTCTGTGCGGCGTCCTGTTCCACGGCATCCGCTTCCGAATCGTCTTCCAGCGCTGGTAATTCCGCGAGCGAGGCGAGTCCGAAATAATGCAGGAATTGCGGCGTCGTCACGTACAATAACGGGCGGCCGGGGGCTTGCTTGCGCCCCGCTTCCGTAATGAGTTCTCTTTCCACTAGCGTTTTCAACACTCCATCTGACCCGACGCCGCGCACCGCCTCGATTTCCGCCTGTGTACAGGGTTGCCGATACGCGACGATAGTCGCCGTTTCCAGTGCAGGCTTCGACAAACGGTTGGCGTGCGGCGCGAGTAGCTTCCCTATATACGACGCATACTCCGACCGCGTTGCCAATTGAAAGCCGTTCGCGATTTCTACGACCTGCAGGGCGGAATCGGCGCTACTATATTGGTCGCGCAGATTCCGCAATGCGATTTCCACGGACTCCGTATCGGTATCGGTCGCCTTGACCAGTTCCTTTACCGTAAGCGGATCGCCCGAGGCGAAAAGTAGTGCTTCAATCACCCGGGCCGTTTCATCCGATGTCAGCATCATCGCTCACCGTTTCCGCGATGCCCGTGTCATCACTGTCGTGTTGGAGTTGATATAGGATCCGAATCTCGCCGCAAAAGTGATCCTGGAACGCCTGTACACTGCCGCCTTTGAGCAATTCCAGCAAGGCGAGGAAAAGTAGAACGACATCCAGGAGAACAAAAGGCGGGGCGGGGAGTAACGATTCGAGCGTTACGCCGTCCGACCCGGCCCGCTCCGCCGCGGTCAATACTTCGCGCATTTTCATCCGGAGTGTGATCTTCTGGCGACGAACGCTGGTGATCTGTCGCTCGCCCGCCCCGACCTCGCTGAGCATCCGCTCCAGAGCGCGAAGAAGTGCCTCTGCCGACAGCTCCCCAAACTTGGGCGGGGGGCGGTATTCGCCGGAAAGCTCGGTGCGATTTCGGAAGTACAGTTTCCGGGTTTCCCCCTCGCAACTGCGCAGCGTTTCGGACAATGCCTGAAAGCGTGAGTAATCCAGCAGTTGTCGTACCAGCGCGGCGCGGGGGTCTTCGGCGCCGACGGTCTCGGGCGGTTCGGTCTTGGGTGGGGCGGGCAAGAGAAGGCGCGACTTTATCTCCAGGAGAGTCGCCGCCATGACGATGAACTCGCCCGCGACGGACAGATCGAATTCCTCCATCGCGTTTAAGTATCGAATGTACTGGTCGCAAAGTATCGCGATCGGCAGATCGAAAATATCCATCCGGCCTTGTCGCACCAGATGTAGCAGGAGGTCCATGGGTCCTTCGAACCTCCCGATCTGCAGTTGCGGCGGGAAAATCGGTAGCGACGGCGGCATCAGTACCGGGGAAGATAAGTCACCGTACGACGATTTTGGGGGAGTGTAGGAGTTAGCGGCGGGGGACGGAGTCACGGGGAAAGAATGCTCGTACGGATTGTAGCATGTCAGATACGACGTAGCAACGTAGCGAGTGAGGACGGATTCGCCTTTTGGCAGCACAGAATTTTATTTTTCTTAATACTGTCTTAATGTTGATTTTCTCTTGACAGAGGCGTGAACGCCGTTTATAATGGGCGCAATCTAAACGCTGCTTCCTCGCTCTCTTTCGTACATCTGGTCGCGGCGCTAACTTCCATGGTTCTTCCCAGCGCGTTCTCCCGCGCTGTATGGATTCCCCGATACACGGGCAACAGCACCGACACCGCCGTCGTTTTTTTAATGCATAGTTAGCCGTCACTTCTGGTGATGGCGAGCAGACTCTTTAGAGGTCTGCCTATAAGCGGTTTCGTTCTTTACATGGTCGCACTCACTGCCGAAGCGTCCTCGTTCGAGAAGATGTTGTTGCTTGGCGTCCACACCGAATCGTTTCCGATGACCGGCGTGATGCACTTTCTATTATTGCGATCTTTAGGAAAATATTCATACAACGTGCGACATGCCAATGTGTTGATTGTTGACGATGATCCGGTTGCCCGTCTCGATTTGCGAACCCTGCTGATGGAACTCGGTCATTCCGTCATCGGCGAAGCGGATAGTGGGGGACAAGCGTTGTCTCTCGCTCGTTCCCTGAAACCGGATGCCGTTCTGATGGACATCGTTCTAGGTTCGCCGTTGTCGGGACTTGACGTCGCGCGGACAGTCTCGACCGAGCGGATCGCGCCGGTGATCTTGTTTTCAGGCACCGCAACTGCGGATGCGATTGCCGTGCTAGACGCGAGCGGGGCGATGGGTTTCTTGTCCAAGCCGATACGCGTTTCCGATCTCGCACCATCCATCGCTATCGCGGTCGCACGATTCAAGGAACTGGTCACACTCGAAACCGAGATCAAGGCACTCAATGAGCGGATGGAAGCGCGAAAATTAGTCGGACGCGCGAAAGCGATCCTGATGGAAAAGCACGGGCTTACAGAGCGCGAAGCGTTCTACCGCATACAGACGCAAAGCACAGCACTGGGCAAGGCATCCCATGAAATCGCCCGCGCCATTATTACCGCGAGCGAACTCGCCGGGTGACTTCCCCCGCGGGGGACGAGGATTGCGAAGATCCCGTTCACGCACAACCATGTTTAGTTGGATAGCATAAGTCGCGAATAAACAAATTTCGAGAAAGATGTAACTTATCCCTTAGTTTTTCGTTCTAACCTGCAAACATCGTGTTTCTCCGTGACGCGGAGGCCGTGCATAATCGAGCGCCGTTCGACCCTCCGGAGGGGGCGGGGCAAGAAAGTGACCGTCCTTCACGCCGCGAACGACACACCGTGTTCGACAATCCCAAACCCTACATGCTCTGGAGGCTTCCGTAAACCCATGCGCTCTCAATCCCTTGTCCGTGCCGCCGCCCTATCCGCCGCCGCACTGACGCTGACATCTCTGGCCCTCGCCCAGGACACCCAGAAGCCGACTTCCGAAGGCACGCCCGAGGCGGCGGCGCCCGTGTCCTCGCCCGCCCCGGGCGTGGTCGTCACCGGTGTCATCGAGGCGAACTACACAGTAAACTTTAACGAGCCCTTCACCCACCAGAATAAGTTCTATTACTTCAACCGCCGGGAGGGGCAGTTCGCCCTGAACCTGGCCGAAGTCCAGATCGCCAAAGCCGCCACCCCCGAGTCGCGCACCGGGTTCGTGATCAAGCTCGTCGAGGGCGAGGTCAAGCGTTTCAACTTCATCACCCCCGACGCCGACACCAACAACCTGCTCGAAGCCTACGGCACCATGCTCATCCCCGTCGGCACCCGCGAACTCAAGTTCGACGCCGGGCAGTTCGAGACGCACGTCGGCTACGAAACGGTCGAGATCGGCACCAACAACTTCTTCTCGCACAACTACCTGTTCGGCATCCCGAGCCCGTTCTACAACGCCGGCGTGCGGGCGTCTTACCCAGTGTCGTCGCGGCTGACCGTGAACGGCTACATCTATAACCGCTACAACGGGCGCACCGACGACGGCAACCGCGACCTCGCGCCGGGCTTCCAGATATCCTACCTGCCGTCGGCGACGTCGTCCCTGGTGCTCAACGGGCTGGGCTCGCGCGAGAACCTCGCCGACATCGGGGTGTTCTCGGGGGAGGGCGCCCCGACCGGCACGGTGCCGCGCCAGCAGAGCGTTCTGGACCTGATCTACACGAACCAGATCAACCCGACCACGAAGTTCGTGTTCGAGGGGCTGTACCGGTTCGGCAAGGACGACGCCGACAACTCGTACAATTTCGCCGGTGCGGCGGTGTACGGCATCTTCGGCCCGCTGGGCATCCGGGCGGAGTACATGGCGGACACGAAGGGGACGTTCATCCTAGGCGGCTCGTCCATCGGGGCAAACATCGTGAACCCGAACGACTCGGGGGACAAGGCAAGCCTTGGCAGCGTGACGCTCTCGTACGAGCCGAAGGTGGCGATCTTCCCGAATTCGCGGACGATCATCGAGGCGCGGTACGACTTCGCGAGCGAGCGCTTCTTCGAGAAGGAGACCGCGGGCAGCCTGAGCAAGAACCAGACCACCCTCACCATAGGACAGGTATACTCGTTCTAGCCATCGATTTGAAAGCGGGAAGGGTCCGTTTCCCGCTTTCATTTATCAATGGAAAAATCCATTGAGCACTGGTTCGTGGAATCGGACCGACAGCGTGCCGCTCGACGATACCGGGCAAGCAGCAACGAAAGGATTACGCAAATGGTCAAGATCGAAGCGATTATTCGTCCGCAGCGATTGGACGAAGTGAAATCCGCCCTGGATGATCTCGGTGTTTCTGGTATGACCGTGGTCGAAGTGCGCGGTTCCGGCAAGCAAAAAGGTTTTACCCAGCATTATCGCGGCGCGGAATACACGGTTAACCTTCTCCAGAAAGTGAAACTGGAGATCGTGGTTGCCGAATCCGAGGTTGAACCGATCGTGAATGCAATCGTTACATCGGCACGCACCGGTGAGATCGGCGACGGCAAGATATTCCTGATTCCCGTGTCGGGCGTGGTTCGCATCCGTACCGGCGAACGCGACGCCGACGCCGTCTAGCACGGCGTCCGGCTCGTTTCATTTCTCATCCCCACCGTCCGTGAACGGAAAGCGGGCGGGGGCAGGCTTTACAACGTTTCGCAACCGGCGTCGCTTGCGAGAACCTTCCCGGCGTGAACCGTTTGAAACGGTGGCGCCCAAAACTTTCGGAGAAGGATACAAAATGCGACTATTCAAGGACGGATCGGAGTTTGGCGGCTGGCAACGTGGATTGCTACGTGCCGCATTGTTAACAGCCGCGGTGGGGATTCCCGCGCTCGCTTTTGCGCAGGACCCCGCGGCGGCACCAGCGGTGGCGGCGGAAGCAGTACCCGCGGGGCCAGAACTCAACAGCGGTGATACAGCGTGGATGCTAATCTCGTCTGCCTTGGTCATGTTTATGACTCCAGGCTTGGCCTTGTTCTATGGCGGCATGATCCGCACCAAAAACGTACTGAACACTCTGATGCAATCGTTCGTTGCACTGTCGGTAATCACGGTCTTCTGGGTGATCTGCGGCTACTCGTTCGCGTTCGCTCCCGGCTCTCCCTTTTACGGCGGGAGCAACTTCCTGATGCTGAAAGGGGTCGAGCAGGGCGCTTTCACTCTGAACGGAGTTGGTATCACCTTTCCGCACCAGTTGTTCGCGTTTTACCAGCTGATGTTCGCGATTATTACCCCCGCGCTCATCTCCGGAGCCATCGCGGACCGGATGAAATTCGGCGCGTACATTGCGTTCATCTCGATGTGGCACTTTATCGTC
>JACMMA010000530.1 GCA_014379275.1 Armatimonadota bacterium
AATCGCGCGCGCAAAATCGAAACGTGTTTTGTGGTGGGGACAGGGCATCGGGCCGCTCCGATCGAACGTCTCACGATTCCTGGTACGGCACATGGCGAATCAGGCGGACGCGATTACCGTTCGGGATGAAAAATCTGCCGAACTTTTGAAGGTTGTCGGCGCGAAGGGGTCTATTGAAACAGTCGCTGACCCCGCCTTCGCTCTGACTCCCAAACCATGGCAGGAGATACACTCCCAAACTGGACAAGGTGTCCGCGCTACGGATTACGCGCTGGGCGGTGATCACCTAATTTTTGCTGTTCGAACATGGAAGAACAACGACTTCCTGGAGCGAGTCGGTTGTGACGAGAGTTTGGGTCAGCAAATGAAAGCGGCAGCCGACAGTTCGGCGGTGGCTGATTTTCGCATGCACCCGTCGGAAGAAGCGGCTTTGCCGGGATCCGTCTCTAGCAGCCCGATTTGGCGCTGGGATCAAGGGGATGCCAGCATCGAGCAAGTCATAAATGTGTTTGCCACCGCGAAAATGGTCGTCGCCATGCGGCTTCATGCGCTCATATTTGCGGCGCGATGCGGCGTCCCGTTCGTCGCACTGTCCTACGACCCGAAAGTGGACGCTCTGGCAAGTGCCTGCGGGCAGGAAGACGCCCTGCTGAACGTGAATGATACGTCACTGACACGCGATCGGCTTCTGGAGACCATCACCCGTGTCCGTGATACAGATACCCAAAGGCGTGTCACCTTAAACGAATTCGCGATGGTTCAGGGTGAGCGGGCGAGACGACCGGCGGCGGTTGCCGCTAATTTATTGTCTTAGGTTTTGAGGTTTGGACTTTACACACGATGCGAATGGATAGCGCGAAAACTCCCCGTGCCACAACAGCGTGGCTTATTTCTCTCGGTCTGTGCGGCGTTACCGTGCTACCGTCGCCGGCACGCGCCGACGAGACGCCCCCGATCCCGGTTCCGTCGCCCGCTCCCTCCCCCACGCCCGCTCCTTCGCCGATGCCATCTCCCGCTCCGGACCCCAGCCCCGTGCCGGACCCCAGCCCCGTACCGCTGCCAGATCCGGTCCCGATGCCTTCTCCTTCGCCCACGCCAGTGGCCCCCGAGCCTAAAGATAATTCCGTGGCAAACGACCCTTTCACTGAGGAAGAGAAGAAAGAAGAGAAAGCCCGCAAACACAAAGAGGCGGTGGAGCGGAACCGGCAGCAAACCCGCGGCAACTCGCTCGGGCGTTATATCGGCGGTACGTTCGGGGGGCTACTCGATAACGTTTATGTTTCCGGCGGCACATCCCTGTCGTCGCGCTCCTTCAACGTTTCCGGATCGCAGTCGGCGCAGTCGTCGTACCGCGAAACAGTGAACGCGCAAGGCTTCGGCACCCGCGCGGTCGGACCGTTCCAGCAGAATATGGATCTGACCATCAGCGGGCGGGTTCTGGACGCGTTCACGCTCGACGGGCGGTTCTCCAATACCAGCCAGAATAACTACTTCAACCAGGTTTTCGGCATCAACTATCGCGCCAAAGGTACCTCGTTCAACCTCGGCGACGTGTCCGCGGCACTTCCCGGGAATGAGTTCGTTACCTTCGCACGCACCGTCCGCGGTTTGTCGTTCGGGCGGGACTTCGGCAACGGGATGCGAATCCAGGGAGTCGGCTCTTATACACAGGCCGTCGCCCGGCGCGGCACGTTCCAGGGTAACGGGACAAAGGGACCCTTCCCGC
>JACMMA010000531.1 GCA_014379275.1 Armatimonadota bacterium
AGCAGGTCCATCGAAACGCCGCTTCGCTCGCGCGATAATCGGTCCGCGTAGGGATCGGCGGGGGTGCTGGCACTGCCCGCCACGCCGTAGCCGCCGAGCATCTTCTCGACGTACTTGCCTAAAATATCGGTCTCGATGTTCACGGAGTCGCCGGCGCGGAGGTGTTCGAGCGTGGTGTTTTCCCAGGTGTGCGGAATGATCGAAAGCGCGAACGTCCGGTCCTCCGACTCGGCGACGGTGAGCGAGATGCCGTTGACGGCGACGGACCCTTTCGTCACAATATAGCGCATGAGTTCGGGGACGGCGTCGATATAAACGAACCAGGAGTTGCCGATAGGGCGGATGGACGCGACCCGCCCGGTGCCGTCCACGTGACCCTGCACGACATGACCGCCTAACCGCCCGCCGACCGGGACCGCCCGCTCCAGATTTACAGCGTCGCCGATGCCTAGATCACCGAGCGTCGATTTGCGCAGGGTTTCATAGACCGCGTCGAACGTGATCCGTGGCGCGTTTATCTGTGTCACGGTCAGGCATACGCCATTGATACTCACCGAGTCGCCGAGTGCGACATCTTCGGCTATCTTGCCGGACGTGACGGAAAGACGAACCGACTCGCCGCCGCGCTCCAGGCCCGCCACTTTCCCAACCGCTTCGATGATTCCGGTGAACATTAGGTTTTGTGTATCGCTTCCCGTTTTTTATTCGTCGTTGCCGTTATCGTAAACAATATCGGCATAAAGTGCAATATCCGCGCCAAACCGTCTCACTGTTATTGTACCGGTTCGGTAGGCGCGATTCATATCATTTGTTAAACCGTCGCCGCCGATCGGCGTCGGGGCGTTACGTCCGCCGACCAGCTTCGGCGCGACAAAGAACAGCGCCGTATCTACTAACCGTGCCGCGTAGAACCCCGCCGCCAGTTCGCCCCCCGATTCGAGCAGGAGAGATAACGCGCCGTGCTCACTAGCCAGGTGGCGCATCGCCGCCGTCAAATCCACGCGCCCGTCCGCGCCAGGCGGGAGCAAAACGACTTCCGCGCCCCGAACTGTGAGCTCGGAGACGCGTTGCAACGTGATTGGCGAATCGGCGGCATAGATCACGGTTCCCGGCGCAATCGCCTTTGCCATGGAAGGGATGCGCAACCCGCTATCTAATACGACACGCAAAGGGGTGTGGACGTTCCGGGAAGAAGGAGGCCCGGAAGGAACCCGAACCCCGCTCCCGGTGCGCACCGTCAGCGAGGGGTCGTCGGCAAGTACCGTGCCGACCCCGACGACGACGGCGTCTACGGTGTTGCGCAACGTCCGGTGGACATAGGCACGGCTTTCCTCGCCGGTAATCCAGCGCGATGCACCGCTGACCGTGGCGATTTTGCCGTCTAAAGTCATCGCGGCTTTGTGCAGGACGTAGGGCAATCCGGTTTCGCGGTGCTTAATAAAAGGGCGGTTCAGTGCGCGTGCCGCCGCTTCGCTAATACCGATGGTTGTTTCGACGCCCGCGTCCCGTAGGAGGGCAAAGCCACGCCCCGACGTGCGCGTGTCGGGGTCCTGCATGGCACAAACCAGATGGGTGATTCCTGACTGAACGCAGCGTTCCGCGCAGGAAAGACGCGGCGAACCGTCTGCGTTTTGCCGGTGAGCGCATGGCTCCAGGGTGACGTAAATGGTCGCGCCTTGCGCATTTTCACCAGCCTTTGCAAGTGCCATCGCCTCCGCGTGCGGCGTGCCGGGACGAACGTGCCACCCCTCGCCGATGATCTCGCCGTCTTTCACGATCACCGCGCCGACTTTCGGGTTCGGATGCGTAAACTTGCCACGCTTCGCCAGTGTCAGCGCACGACGCATGAACCGTTCCGCGGGAAGCGTCGTTTCCGCCGCTGTCACCGTCACTAGGCCGCGCCACCGCCGCCACCGTTATCACCGCTCGTGCCCGCAAGCGTGGCACGTTTCGCCTGACCTGCCGCGACCGCCTCTTGAATCATTTCGTCCACCGCTTCACGTCGCCGCTTGCGATAAACGGTGAAGTTTTCCAGGGAGTCCAACCCGGCGACCCCGACAAGCAGGACCGAGAGCATCACCCAGGTTACGCCGTAAAGCAGCTGGCTCGCCTTGACCAGTCGCGCGGAATCCTGGGTCGGAACGCCGATGCGGTAGCGCATCGCGTCCCAATCCGTGCTGAAGTACAGGAGCACGGTCAGCAAAAAAAGATTAGCGAGCACGATCCCGACCGTGCGAAACAGCCGCGATTTGCCGGAAAGCGCGCCGTATTTTCGCGGGTAGCCCCAGATGGTATAGGCAACCGTGCCCGCGAGTAGTGCGCCGAAGCCCCATTGAAATACGTTCATGCCGTATTATACGGAAAAATGGGGGGCGTGGTTGCGCCCCGTTCCCGTGGTTCGGTACGATGAACATATGGGAATGGACACCGTGGAACTCATCATGGCGACCGAGGAGCGGTTCGACATTGAGATCGTCGACGCGGATGCCGAACGGATCGTCACGGTCGGCGATCTGTACGAATTTTTGTGCGGGCGGCTGGACAGTAGCGCGTTGCGGCGACCGTGCGAAACCCAGCGCGTGTTTCACCGAATTCGTAAGGCGTTGGTGCGAACGGCGGAAGTGCCCCGGTGGTATGTGCGTCCCGCGCGGCGGTTGGACGATCTACTGTCCGTGTTTCCGGCGAAACGAAAACTCGCCCTGCGCCGTCTGCAAAACGAGATCGGTTTTCGCATCAACTCCGATCCCGGCGAATTGGTCACCGTTGGCGCGGTGGTTCGCCTCGCCGTCGCGCGGGGCGAGAGTGCCCGGCGTTTCGCGGACCATGTTCCCGCCGCGGGATGGAACCGCATCACGATCTGGCAAGCCCTGCACGAAGTGATCGTGGCGGTACTGTGCGTCAGACCGGAACAAGTGACGCTGACCGCGCGGTTCGTCGACGACCTGTGCGTCGACTGACGGCGGTAGCCTAGGCGCATCGCCTCTTGATTCTCCGCTCAGTCGGGCGGCATCAATACCGTTGCCACCAGCTTGTAGCAGTACCCTTTGTACGGTTCGCCGAGACTGCACACGAGATACGGTATCTTTCCCGGCGGCAAGCCGACTTCCGACAACGTGTAATAGCCGGTGTCGAAGTAGCGAAGGCGTTTCTTGAAGCGGGTGTCCGTGAGCGGTAATTCGTAGAGCGCGCCGTTCAGGAAAAAACGGACGCGGTAGCGGTGGCTCGGAAGCTCACCGATAGTCAGGTACTGCGGGTTCGGTTCGACTTTGATGCGAGTTTCCGCGGGGCGGATCAGTGTGAGCGACGCCGGGTTCTTCTGTTTCGGGATGGCGGCGGGCAAGGTGCGCTTCCCGGTGCAACCGAACAGATCGGGACCCGATGCGCATACGTTTTCCAGCGTTCGCAACAGGGTCCGGGTCGGCGAACCACGCTCGATCAGTCCCCACGGCGTCCCGGCGATTTTTCGGTCTTCAGGGTGGTGCGGCTTGCGCGACACGGTTTCGTAGAGCGGGACTTCGATAATGTCCCATGGCTCCGGCTCCGAGCAATCCGACAGGCGGTACTGCGTCGGGTACAGTTCGCCTTCGTCCGTCATGCCGACGGGGCGTAGCCATTGCCCGCGCTTCCGGTCCATCCGGATGCCCGCGATGCACCGCCCGCCCTGCTTGTCCTAGTTGGCGAGACAAAGCATTCTCGCCGTTTCCGCTACCGTTTTCGCCATGCCGTTCGCGGGATGTTGCCGCCCCGCTTTCCTCCTATGAAGCCCGATTCGTCGGGCGTTTGTAAACGTCCGAAGCCAATAACGGACGCGAACCCCCGTTTCTTACCGGGATTTACAGATGGACGATCGAAAAATTTTGCCACCGCGGTTGCAAGTATTCCAACACCAATCGGCGGTGGCAATTCTCGGCGGTCGCTTCGGAGCAGAGGAGCACCGTCGGCTTGTCCAGAAGCAAGGATTGCGGCACGGTCTCGGCGACGCGGCGTTCGTCCATCAGCGCGAGAAAGTCGCGTTCGTATTCCGACCAGTCGCCGCCGTTCTTTCTGTACGCGTCCAGGAGTGCTTGCGTCGGGGCGAAGCGCGGCTCGTGGACGTACTCCGCGCCCAGCAACTCTTGCAGAAAATACGGCAGGTCGGCGCGCTTCGCCCAGCCCGCTAGTTGCGACGTGTTGTTCAACCGGACGTCCAACAGTCGCCCGATCCCGGCGGTTCTCAGTCGCCCGAAAAACCGGGCGGCGTCCGTTTGCGTAAAACCGATGGAATAGACTTCCAAGCGTGTTTGGCTCCTTCCTCGTCGGTGTCGTCGAACAGCGAGGCTTGCGGCGGGGGTGGTCCCTCCGCCTCCTCGGTGGATTGCGTCGTGCCATCCCCGCGCAGATGCCGGGTCAGGACGCCGTGATGCTTCTCCAGGACGCGCCCGACGAGCAGGTGCCGGTGGCAAACGAGCGGGTCTTCCTCGCTACACAGCATCGCGATCCGCAAACCGCGCCGCGCCCCGCGTAGCAGTTTTTCGACGCCGCCACGGAACCGCTCGCTTTCTGCCATCCGGTCGTAGCGGACGTGCCCCGCGTCGTCGTAGAAGTGCGCCTCCGGGGGGCGACCGCCGAGCGAATCGCCGAAAAATACGTACCGGATTCCCG
>JACMMA010000532.1 GCA_014379275.1 Armatimonadota bacterium
CGCCAACACTTTGTTGGATCGTTTTACCTGCGGTACTCGGTGATGGTTGGCGAACTTTGGCGGTTAGTTCTTTCCCGCTAATCCGCCGTTTCCGGTCCACACGGAGTGTGTGGACCGGAAACGGCGGATTCGCGGGAAAGAACTAACCGCCAAAGTTCGCCAACCAGCACCGAGTACCGCAGGTAAAACGATCCAACAAAGTGTTGGCGCCGTCCGCGTAGGACAAAAAAGGAAAAAAACTAAGAATCCGAGTCATAGAACGTCTACACCGAGAGTGAAAGCCCGGGCATCGACGATTACCGTATCCGGTTCCGGCGCGGCCATCACGCCCGCCGGTTCGTTATCCTCTTCGTCATCGTCCTTCGTGCGTGGCGGAACCAGAATCACCTTCACCCCGACACCCGTCGAGCGGAGCAACTCGACCAGAGCGCGTCGCTTATCGTCGAACGTCATAAAAACGCAGATCACCGTCGTCAATCGATGGACCGACGACAGCAACTCCGGTTCGATGGCGGACATCGGTTCGTTACCCGTGTCCTCCACCCCCGCCAGGATGTTCAGGATCTCGTCCCGGTATCCCGAACCGCGCCCTACCGTGAGATGGTGCATCGTCGGACCTGCGGCGAAAATGTCGATGATGTATTGCTCGCGGGCCATATAATCCGCGATGCCGGCGGACAGAGAAATCGCACGCTCGAACGCGTCGCTCCACGCTTTCGGAGGATCGTACGCTCGGGGGCCGTACAGCATCCCACGCCATTTTCCGGTCGGGCGGGGCAGATGCGTGTCCAGAACGATTCCGACCCGGAAAAAATACTCCTCGCGCCATTCGCGTACAATCGGCGCATCCCCCCCGAGTCGCGCCGTCGCCCGCCAATCGATGTCGCGCTGGGAATCGCCCTCCCGCCATTCGCGGTTACCCCAATACTCGAAGGAATCGCCTTGTTTCGCCAGCATCGCGACGCCGCCTTCTTGCCAACCGGTTCCGGACGGAAGCGTAAACTCGCGCAACGCCGTGAACGACGGATAAACGGTAAGCGGCGAGGGGGCCTCGATTCGTTGGTAGGCGTTGAGTAACCCGAGTGGAAAATCCGTCTCGATCCGGTACCCGGGTAGAGTGAACACGCCCCGCTTATTCGCCTTCAATGTCATCTTTACCCGTGCGGATTCGCCCGGCGCCATCGTACCGATGACCACGCCCGACGGCGGCACGGCGTCGACTTCGGCGGGAAGCCCGACTGGCACAAGGTTCACATCCTGGGTCGGAAATATTCCGCCGCGCCGGAGGGAGGTCACTTCGGCATCCACGAGAAGCGTTTCGCCTACCGATACAACGGGGGCATGGCGCACCTTGATTGCCACATTCGGTTTCGAGACGAGCGCGAAAAACGTCGCGACGAACCAGAAGCACACCGCATACAGGAACGGGATATAGGTTTGTATTTCGAGTGAGATGCTGGAGAACATGCCCAGAAACAACGTCGCGTAAAAAAACCAGTGCCCTGCGCGGGTCAGGCGATGGGTTGCGTACTTCCAGCCCCAACGCGCCAGCCAGCGCCCTCCCGTCGAGGAGCCGGGGTATTTCAGGTACACCCGGATGTCCTTCGTGCCGTCCGGCAGGAAGTTGGACACCTCGATGTTGTGTTTGATGGTGCGAACGGCTTTTTGCACCGCCCGTATCACGGGATTTTTGGAATGCTTCGGTGCGTCCGGTCGAACGCGGGGTAGGGCTACGGACACGATGTATTGTTTTCTCCTGTTCTATTTAACGCGAATCGTAGTCTTTGGTTTCGATACCCGGCAAATATTTCAACGGACCCGTGGGATAACGTCGGCGTACCGTTTCATCATCCGTGAATCACGGTTGCAAATTGAATGCCAGTGGGAGGAGTTCGGCGATAGTGGTTTGGCGCACCATGTTCCCCGCTTTGTTTATCAGAACGACCCGTAGTGGCGCATCGCGGGGGGCGAACTCCGCGAGTACCTGTCGACACGCCCCGCACGGCGATCCGCCGTCGTCGGTCGCGACCACGACTTCGGTAATGACACGCGCCCCCGTCGCGACGGCGGAGAAGATCGCGGTGCGCTCCGCGCAGTTGCACAGGCCGTAGGAAGCGTTTTCTACGTTACACCCGCCGAATGTCGCTCCGCTGTCGGTCCGGACCGCCGCGCCGACGTGGTACCGCGAGTAGGGTGCATAGGCGACCTCTCGCATTTTCAGGGCAAGTGTGATCAATTCGCCGTCGCTGCCGTCAGTGGTTTTATCAACCCGTGCATCATCGTTCGATTCGTTTCGTATCTCGTTGCGCAGTTTCATCAGCAGTTTCCCCAGTTCGTTCCGACCGCGCCACTCCCCGGTGGTTTTGTCGCGCACCATGCCCCAGGTGGTGTCTCGCCACGTGTTGCCTTCGATCAGAAAGCGGTCGCCGGTCGCCAGTAGTTTATCGCGCAAATGCGGTGCGGAAAACTTCGCCCGCAAAACCTGCTCCATCACCGCGAAACGCTCGGTGTGCCAGTTCTCGCGAAGCGACACCTTTTTCCCCTTGCGCTTTGCCACCGCAGGTGTCGCCGCGTCGCGCACGGAGTACCGTTCTCCCACCTCGCGGGTCTTCATCGCCTGAAACGCGTGTTCGGTAGTCGGGTAGATGATCCCCTCGATTTCCACGGGGACGGGAAAGAAGTTTGACAGGAAATCCCATTCGTCGCGGAACGTGTCTATCGCTTCGGCGGATTTAGTTTCCGTCAGGTCCAGCGCGGCAGTGATATAAGTGGGTTTCGGTTCGCTCATAGAAGGTTGACTTCTGGAGTGGCTATAAAACCGGAAAACGTAGCGGTGTACTATTTTTGGGAGATCGTAAAGGATGCAAGCCACACTCACTCTACCCGGAACCGAACCCGTCGCATTCCATCTATCGGAAGCAGACAGCGATCCCGAACTGACCGAGGACGATTTAGCCGCCATCGGTCGCGGACTTGCCGACATGGACGCGGGCGTACCGCCCCCGGCGATGTCGCGTTCGCCCGATTATAGCGAAAAATATGGTTTCGCCAAAGTCGATAAGCCGTTTGACACTCGCTGACATTTTTCGCTATAATCGGTGCCGTATGAGACAGCGAAAAGCGGCGGCAACGACACCGAAAACGGACGCCGCGAATGATGCCGCGCTCCGCGAGAAAGCCGCCCTCGTCTGTGACCGCCTCGACGACGAGTATGGCATTCTGGAATGGCGATCCCACGGCGAACCGCTCGGCGCGCTGGTGATGACGATTCTTTCCCAGCATACGTCCGACAAGAACAGCGAGCGTGCCTACGATAATCTGCGTAACGCTTACGCGACGTGGGACGACGTGCGTGAAGCCCCGGTCGCCGCGATCGCGGACACGATCCGCTCGGGGGGACTCGCCGACGCGAAGGCTCCCCGGATCAAAAATGTCCTCGGTGAGATCAACGAAAAGACCGGGGCGACGAACCTCGATTTTCTGCGCGATATGCCGACAGAAGAGGGTAAGGCATATCTGCTCGGCTTTCATGGGGTCGGTCCGAAAACGATGGCTTGTGTAATGATGTTTTCGCTGTGTCGCCCGGTCCTTCCGGTCGATACGCATGTTTTCCGTGTCTCGCACCGCCTCGGGCTAATCGAAAAGCGCATCGGCGAGGCGAAGGCACACGACGCCTTGGAAAATCTGCTTACGCCAGAGCGAGTATATCCGTTTCATGTACACATGATCCGCCACGGGCGGCGGGTATGCGTCGCACAGAAGCCGCGTTGCGGTCAGTGCTCCCTCGCGGATCAATGTGATTATTACCGGAGCGGCGGCGTCATGGGCGAATCAGCCGACAGAAAGTCGCCGGAGACAGAAACGCGCCACGGCATGAAAGCCGAAACTACTACTACCGTGACTACCGTATAATGATTGTGGATAACGAACAACTGGTTCTCGTAGAGTCGGTCGGCGAAGCGACGGAGGCGGAAATACTCTGCGGCGTTCTTCGAGCCGAGGGTCTGACTGTGGTCTCACGGGAGCGTAATCAGAACGGCGTGGCACTCGGGCTACATTCCATCCTGCTGAACTCGATGTACGACTTGTATGTATATGCGACCGATGCGGCGAAAGCGCGGGCTCTGGTAGAGACTTACAACAACAGTCGTGGGGAATTTTCCGAGGAAGAACTGGCTGACGCCGCCGTTGCCGCCTATGACGAACGTGTTTGACATGACGGGCTAATTTTGTCGGTAATTAAAGGGGATTTATTGTAGCGTGACGAAAATAATACGAAACGGTTGGCGGCTTCCGGTAGCCTTAGGATTGGCACTGGTCGCGCCGGTGATGGCGAGCGCACAGAAGACGGCAGTTGTGCCACAGGTTAGTCGGGCGAATCTGGCGAACGCCGCCTCTTTCACAGTGACCAG
>JACMMA010000533.1 GCA_014379275.1 Armatimonadota bacterium
CGCTCCGTGCCATCAAAACGCAGATTCGGCACGCCGCTGTCTACCGTCAGCACCGCCGCCAGCGGCACCGGGTTTCCCTCGATGTCGCTCGGCGGAATCGCCGTGGATACCACCCCTTCGTTGCCCTCCGGTATTTCGTAGAGCCGGTTCGCCGTCCACCCGCGCACCAGTAGCAGCTCGCTCTGCACGGTCAGCGGGAACAAACGCGCGTTGTACGGCTCGGCCAACTGGTTGTAGTAATCGTCCTTCGCGCCGCTCGGGCGGCTTTGTGCTTCCACTTCGCGCCAGTCCAGCAGCGAATCGATCTGCTCCTGCGTCAGCGGCAAACGTGCTAACTGTTCCTCGGTCGCGGTGTTGACATTCACGAGCGACGCCGCATCCACGATCTGCATACGAAACGACGCGTTTTCGCCGAGTGTGAACGCGGTGTTTCCGCCGTCGCCCAGCACTGCCCAGTCGTCGTTCAAAGTCACCAACAGCGGATCGGCGTTTTGCAGGACCGCCAATGCGCGGGCGACCGCCGATTGCGCGGCGATTTCGGCGCGGCGTTCGCGTAGCCGGTTTTGCGCTTCCTGAATCCCCACGCGCTGGTTGGACGCGAGCACCGCCATCAGCGCGAGCAGCCCGGCGATGATGATCAACGCCTCGACTAGAACGACTCCCCGGTCAAGCCTGCGGCGTTTCATAAGGTCGCCGCCCCCGCCGCCGTGGTCGCCGCCGACGCCGGGTTCTGTGCGTCCACGTCGCTCGCCGGAACCGGCACGACAAAACTGCGGATGCTTTCGTCCGACGGACTATCTTCTCCGTCGCCCCCCGATCGCAGAATGTAACTCACCTTGACCGCCGATGGCAGTCGCCGCTCTCCGGCGGTCGTATTCCAGTTGATCGCCCACTGCGACCCGTCCCAGAACTGGAACCCGATTTCGGCGACATCGGCGGTCAATAAGGTCTCGATTCCGCCCTGTGATGGGTCGCCGTCGCTCGGGCGCTGTACACGCTCGAAAAGACCGGCGCGGTCGTCGGGTACCTGCCCGACCGCCGTCATTCCCAGCGACACTTCGGCGACCCCCCCGAGGGGACCACGCGCTTGCGCCTGCGTTTCGAAATCATCGGTGCTCGCCAGAGCCGAAAGCGGTACCGCGGGAGCCGCCGTCGTGAACGTCAAACGGTCGCAGCCCAGTTCCGTGTTCTCATCGCCCGTGGACTCGCCCTGGAAATAGGTCAGGAGATCCGTCTCATCCGCGCCGAGTTTCGCGCCCCGAATCATTTCGGACAGCCGCGTCTGCAGGATCTCCTGCCGGTTACTTTCGGCGCGGCGTCCGTTCTGCCGTCGCTCCAGGTCCACCCCGGCGACGAACGCGTAGGAAAGCGCACTGAGCAGAATCACCGTCAGCGTCGCCGCGACCAGGATCTCGAGCAGGGTGATTCCGCGGATCGCCCGCACGGATCGCTTTATATTTTTGTCGCTGCTTCTCATGGGGTCGTCGCTCCCGCCGCCGCCCCGGTCGGAGCCGCTCCCGTCGTCACGGGGCGGATAAACACCAGACCGACCAGCGATTGTTCCGCATCGCCCCGCTCGGCGGTTATCGTCACCTGATCCACATTTTCCGCGCCACTAGGCTCCGTGGCCATCTGCCACTCGATGCCGGGATAACCCTGCTCGGCGAAATCGCCGGAACCGTCCATCGTGCGCGGGTCGCTGACGGTCCCGATCTCAGCCATCTTTAGCGCGGCTAACCGTTGCAACAGTTCCGCATCCTGCACCCGCGCGTCGGTCGCACCCATCGTACGCAGGGCGTTCATGACCGCCACCAGCGACAGCGACACCAGTACGACAACGACCAGCACCTCGATCAGCGTAAACGCGGAGCGTTTCGCAGTCGCAAACGCGGAGCGTTTCGCGAGTGCTAAGCCGCCGTATAGATTTCGCCGGGTTCTAACCACGCTGTTCCAACTCCCCGGCAGTCCACCGCCCGCTCTCGTCTTCCTGCGGCAACCCGCCCTCGAGCCAGCGCGACGATTCACCGGGCTTCGCCGGAAGCATCAGCGAATGCCGCGCCGAGTCGCCCTCGACAAACTCCAACCCGGCACTCTCCGCCGAGCCGTCGGGATAAACCACCCATTGCCAGGAGGAAAGGTCGGTCGTTTCTGTCCCCGAACGCGCGGCGTCCAGCCGTATCCCGTCCGGCAGTTTCAGCCGTTTCACTTCCACGGGATCGGGCTCTTCCGCCGTCGCGGACCGATCCAGGACAAGCCCCTCGCCCTCGACGCGAATCGTCACCGGTGATCCGGAGCGTTGCGCCTCGATCCGTGCCTCGGCAGGCAGACGTATCAATGCCGCCTCGGCGTCGCGTATGTCCCGCGAGCGTTTCATCGCCAGGAAGTTCGGGATAATCAAGGCCGCCATCAACGCCAGAATCGTGATCACCACGATCATTTCGATCAGCGTGTATCCGCGCCTCCGTCCGGCGCTTGTCCGGGAACTACTCACTGGTGATATCCGCATTATCGCCCTCGCCGCCGGGGGCACCGTCCGCGCCATAGGAAATGATCACATAATCCTGACCATCGGGACCGGGCGCCTCGAACGAGTATTCGTTGCCCCACGGGTCGGTCGGGATCGACTTGCTCGTGTAGGGGCCGCGCCAGTTGGTCGCTCCGGACGGCTGCACACGTAGCGCGTTCAGCCCGTCTTCCGTGGTCGGGAACGAGTCGCTGTCTACCCGGTATTGCTGGAGCAGGCTGCTCAGGGTCGCGATGTCGCTCGCCGCTTTGGCACGCTTGGCGTCGCTGGTGCGACCGACCACGCGGGGCACGATCAAAGCCGCCAGAATCGCCAGGATCAGCACGACGACCAGCATTTCTATCAGAGTAAAGCCGCGCTTTCGCGGGGTGATCGAAGGACGTTTTTTGGAATGGTTGTTTTTCATTTGACTAAGGATTGTGCCTGGAAAATAGGCAACATGACCGCGAGCACCACGAAACCGACGAACGCGCCCATGGAAAGAACGATGATCGGTTCCACCAGGGATACCAGGCGGCGCATGCCGGTATCCACCTCGAAATCCAGACTATCGGAAACGCGCCCGAGCATTTTGGGCAGGTCGCCGGTCTCCTCACCGATGGCCACCATGTGCGTCAGAACCGGCGGGAACGCTTCCGTGTCGCGCATCGCCTCCGCGATCGGGCGCCCCGCCCGGACTTCGTTCCCGACCTCGACCGCGCTGCGCAGGAATATCCGGTTCCCGGCGGAAAGCCCGGCGATTTCCAGGGCTTCCAGGATCGAAACCCCGCCGAACACCAGTGTACCGAGTACCCGCGCGAACCGCGATATCGTCGCCTTGCGCACCACGGGGCCGATGATCGGCGCGTGCAACAAGAAACGGTCCCAGTTTTCTTTGCCGGCGGGAGTCGCGACCCAGAATCGGATCGCCATCACCAACCCGATCGCCGCGACTCCGACCGCGATGCCGTTTTGTTGTAGAAAACCGGTCCCGGCAAGCAGTATCTTGGTCATGATCGGCAGGTCATCGCCCATATCCTGGAAAACCCCGGTGAGGCGCGGCACTACGAACCCGAGCAGAAAACCGACCACGGAAACGGCGGTGAACGCCAGCACCGAAGGATAGACGAGCGCACTGGTGATCTGGCTACGGCGTGCGACCTCTTTTTCTTGAAAATCTGCCAGACGGCTGGCGACTTCGGCAAACTGACCGGTCGCCTCGCCCGCGCGGAGGGTCTGGGTGAAGACCTCGTTGAAATATTTCGGGTGGCGCACCATCGCCTGACTGACCGGCATTCCGGTGCGCACGTCCTTGTACACTTCCTCGGTGACCTGTGTAAGCACGGCGTTCTCGGACTGCTCCGCGATCACCTGCAATACGCGGTCGAGCGGCAAGCCCGCTTCGGATAAATCCGCGAGTCGGCGC
>JACMMA010000534.1 GCA_014379275.1 Armatimonadota bacterium
AAGGTACGCACCTTTGTCGATGAACTCGACAAAGCCGCTTCCAATCAGGTAGACACGCAAACCACCGAGCTTTACAAAATCAAAGCCGCCAACGCGGTCGATCTGATCCGGTTGGTACAACAACTGGCTCCGGCGGTCATCATTCAGGTCGGACCCTCGCAAGCGTTCCAAGCCAGTGGCACCGGACAGTCGGCGGCATTCTCGCCGGGGGCTGCGTACGGTCCGTCCTTCGGCGGAGGAAGTGGCGCGGCGACGCAGACCGGCGGGACAGGAGGCGCGGCGGCGACCGGCGGCCCGGCAGACACACAGAATGGCGGCGCGCTTAACTCGCCGACGACATTGGTGCTGACCGGGTCTCCCTCGGCGATCGCCAAGGCGCGACAGATCCTTGAGCAGATAGACATACGCACCCCGCAAATCTCCTACGAGGCACGAGTGGTGGACGTCAACCGGGAAGATCTGCAGCAACTCGGGCTCCGTTACGATTTCACCCGGCAGATATTTCTGGGCGAGCGGAACGAGACCGGGCAAGGGACGGTGGGACCGCCGACCGCCTCCGCACCGGCTAGCAACCCGAACTTCGGAGCGATTTTACGCTCCCCCTACACCATCGCTGCGACGCTGGATGCTCTCGCCAACCAGAACCGTGCCCGGACACTCGCCAGCCCTAACCTGTCGGCGATAGACGGTCAACCGGCAACCGCGTTCATCGGCGATCAGATCAAGTATGTCATCGCGGTACAACAGACGCAGCAAGGACAGACGATTCAGACCGAAACCGCCACCGTGGGTATAACACTCAAGGTCACCGGCAAGGCCAGCCCGGACGGCTACATCACGCTGTATGTTCACCCGGAAGTGTCGTCCATCACGTCGTTCGCGAACCTCGGGAATGGCATCTCGTTGCCGCAAATCTCGACCCGGTTCGTGGACACCACGATCCGAGTCAAGTCCGGGGAGACCATCGCTATCGGCGGACTTCTGCGCGAACAGGACGTGAATAACCTGCAAAAAGTGCCGATCATCGGCGACATTCCTATCCTCGGTCAGCTATTCCGCCGCTCTGAAAAGCGGAAAACACGTTCCGAAATCGTCGTTTTCGTTACCGCAAAAGCTACCGAAGACGGGGGATAGTCATCGAACTGGTGTAGATCGAGGAATGCGGGCGGCGAAAACAGGCGCAAAGACGCTTGCCGCCGCCCGTAATTCGTTCCCTGTAGAAAATACCGGGTATATATACACTTGCGGCACACTTTTCGCTAGGAGTAACCAGGGAAGACGCGTGTCCATCTGGCACCCAGCGAGACCGGAAAGAAACGCCAGGCGTTGCGACGACGCGCCTGGGAAAGAATACAGTAAAGGGCGGCGAAACGGCGATGCAAAGCGAGCGCATGGGCGAACTCTTCGTGCGTAATGGGTTGATTAGTTCCGATCAACTTTACAACGCACTTGAGAAGCAAAAACAACTGGGAGGTAATAAACATCTTGGCGAAATGCTCGTCTCGATGGGGCTTGTTTCCGAGCGAGACCGAGTAAGGATTCTGGGTGAGCACTGGGGCGTGCCGTATGCCGACTTGACCGTCGAATCGGTCAACCCTGTCGTCGCCACGATGATCTCGCAGGATCTGGCTCGCCGATACAAAGTCATCCCGATTGAAATCGAGGGGGCTCGCATGAAGTTGGCGATGAAAAACCCGCTCGACATCTTTGCGACCGACGAGATCCGTGTGATCACCGGCAAGGAAGTCATCCCGGTAATCGCCACCGAAGAAGACATCCTTTTCGCCATCGGCGAGGCGTTCAAAGGGGGCGGTTCCGAAGCGGACACCATCCTCAGGGAGTTCGAGGATGAGGTTTCCATCGATACGACCCGTACCGACGAAGACACTCCGATTGATCAGCTCAAGGAAATCGCCGCCGAAGCGCCGGTCGTCAAACTCGCCAACATGATTATTCAGCGGGCTGTGTCGGAGAAATGCTCCGACATTCACATCGAGCCGAGCCGCGAACACGTCAAAGTGCGGTACCGGATTGACGGTATCCTCATCGACGGATTGATTGTTCCTAAGAACGCGCAAGCGTCGCTGACGTCGCGCATCAAGATCATGGCGGACATGGATATCGCCGAAAAACGGGCCCCGCAAGACGGTCGCATTTCGGCTATCGTGGATAACAAGCCATACGACTTCCGCGTTTCGACTCTGCCCGCCGTGTTCGGCGAAAAGATCGTGATGCGCGTGCTCGACAAGTCGAACATCAATGTCGGCCTGCACAAACTCGGACTACTGCCGCATACGTTCGACATGTTCGAGAGTATGTTGATGCGAACATACGGAATTATTCTCGTCACCGGCCCGACCGGCTCCGGTAAATCCACGACATTGTATTCGTGCCTGTCCAAAGTCAACGCCGGGGACAAGAACATCCTGACCATCGAGGACCCCGTCGAATACGAACTCGCCGGGATAACCCAGGTGGGTGTCAACAAAAAAGCGGGCATGACGTTCGCGAACGGTCTGCGCTCCATGCTTCGGCAGGACCCGGATATTATCATGGTCGGAGAAATGCGCGACCAGGAGACCGCGATGATCGCTATCGAGGCGGCACTCACCGGGCACCTCGTCTTCTCCACTCTGCACACAAACGACGCGCCCGGTGCCGTCGCCCGCTTGATGGACATGGGGGTGGAGCCGTTTCTGATCGCCTCCGCGACGGTCGGAATCCTCGCCCAACGACTTTTGCGACGCGTCTGCGAGAAATGCAAAATGCCGTACGAACCGCCGAAAGACGCGATCAAGCGCCTCGGCATGAATCTGGATGACATCGACCGCTCCAAAGTCACTTTCTTCCGTGGCCGGGGTTGCGACACGTGTAAGGGGTCGGGCTACAAAGGCCGCGTCGGGTGCTACGAACTGATGCCGGTGACGGACAAAGTCCGTGAACTGATCCTCGCACACGCGTCGGCGTACGCGATCCGGGAGGCGGCGGTCGAAGCAGGAATGAAGTCTATGAAAGAAGACGCGATGGAAAAAATTCTGCTCGGCATGACCACGCTCGAAGAATCCCTCCGCGTCATCTACGCCGGATAGCGATAAAACGCTTTTAGATCGGACACCGCAGAGTCCTGCCGGGCGAGACTTTCGGAATAATTTCGCCGCCATGTGTCTCGTACCGCGGCACATACCGGGGGCATTAACGAGCCGGGATGTTTTCGCGCATCAGTCGGTGGAGGGCTTCCCGGTTCGTCCGGGCGAAGGGCGCATCACCGACACGAGTCGCCCAGACGACTCCGCCTGCCGCACCCAGAAGGCGCAACGCCTGAATCTGTGCCCACAGCGTCTTGTCCGGATTGCCGCCCCTGTAACCGTCGAAGAACGCCCCGGCAAGACGTGGCTTTTCGACAAAGTCTGTATCCCACCAGCGATTGAGATCCGCCGCACGCACGTCCCAGCGGGCATGTTCGAAGTCAATGACAGCCGTCAATTGACCGTTCGTATCGGTCATCCAGTTACG
>JACMMA010000535.1 GCA_014379275.1 Armatimonadota bacterium
AGCGGCGATACGTGCCGCCTTCGATTGGATTATCGAGGAGATCATCGGCAACCCGGAAGCGGGTTGCTTCGCCGTGAACGCGGCGACGGAACTCGGTTCGTGCGACGAAGGAGTGCAGGGGGCGGTCTCGCGGAGCACGGCACGAACCGTCACGGCGTTCGCCGACGCGATTCGCGCCGGGCAACAGCAGGGGGAAATCCCCCCCGCTAAAGATCCCCAAGCCA
Source organism: Armatimonadota bacterium (assembly GCA_014379275.1). Lineage (GTDB taxonomy): Bacteria > Armatimonadota > Armatimonadia > Armatimonadales > Armatimonadaceae > JACMIU01. The sequence continues at coordinate 225 of JACMMA010000535.1, forward strand.
TCGCCGAGTTTCTGCTCAACGCCGTACACGGCTTGCGCGTGACCGGCAAGACTACTCAGGACAGGAGGATGCTGGAGAACATCGTGAACCTCGCCCTTTCCGTACTGGACTGAGCGACAGCCAATCGGCAAGCGGCGGAAAAGCCGCTTTTATTTTTATCGTTTTCCGGAACGATCGTTCCGGAAACATCACCTATAAAGGAAAACAACTCATGGGAATACTGAACAATAAAACGGCTCTGGTCACGGGAGCGAGTCGGGGACTGGGGCGGGCAATCGCGCTCCGCTTCGCGGCGGAAGGCGCACTCGTCGCGGTGCACTACGGCAAGAGCGAAGCCGAGGCGAACGCGGTCGTTTCCGAGATCGAGGCGGCGGGCGGCAAGGCGTTCATGTTGCAGGCTGACATCGCCAGCGTGCCGTCTATCGAGGCGCTTTTCTCCCGGCTAGACGCCGAACTGACGCAACGCACCGGCTCCAACCAGTTTGATATTTTGATTAACAACGCCGGGGTTGCGGAAATGGTACCGTTCGAGGAAACCACCGAGGCGCAGTTCGACCATCATTTCAACATCAATGTCAAGGGGATGTTTTTCACCACGCAGAAGGCACTCCCCCGGTTACGTGACAATGGGCGTATCATAAACATTTCCAGTACCGTCGCGACTCGGGCATTTCCCAATGTCACGGCGTATGCTTCCACGAAAGGTGCCGTTAACACGTTCAGTCTGCATATTGCCGCCCTCGCTGCCGCACGCGGGATCACGGTGAATACGCTGTCACCCGGCGCGATCGACACCGATATGAACCCCTGGCTAAAGAATGCCGAAGGACAGCAGATGGTCCTCGGTATGCAAGCCCTAAAGCGCGTCGGACAAGCGACCGACATTTCAAACGCCGCACTCCTACTCGCCAGCGACGATTCGGCGTGGATAACCGCGAACATCATTGACGCGAACGGCGGCACGAAACTGTAGCGAGCGGGCGTGGGTACAATGCTGTGCCCACGTCCCGGAAAAACCTTAGCGCGGAACGGCGGTTTGCGCTACAATGAACGCGGCGCGGTCCCCAGCACCACGCCCGCTACCCCGATGGCTTACCAATCCCTGTACCGCAAATACCGCCCACAAACCTTCGACGATGTGGTCGGGCAGGGGCATGTGGTGCGCACCCTGCAGAACGCGCTCGTCTCCGGGCGTGTCGCGCACGGCTATCTTTTTACCGGGACGCGCGGGACCGCGAAGACCACTGTCGCCCGTTTGCTCGCGAAAACGCTCAACTGCGAGTCGTCCACCGGTCCCGTCGCCGAGCCGTGCAACGTGTGTGACGCGTGTCGCAGTATCACCGCCGGGACCGCGGTGGATGTCATCGAAATGGACGCCGCCTCACACCGCGGCGTTTCCGACATCGAGGAGGTGCGCCGCGCCGTCGGCTACGGCCCGATGCAACTGCGGTACAAAGTCTTCATCATCGACGAAGCGCACCAACTCTCGTCGGACGCCAAAGACGCGTTCCTGAAGACGCTGGAAGAGCCGCCCGCGAACGTCGTGTTTATCCT
>JACMMA010000536.1 GCA_014379275.1 Armatimonadota bacterium
CCGACGAGCTACAGCACGAACAGCCTGTACAGCGTCGGATTCGGCGGGCAGTTCGGCTACTACGTCGAGAACAACACGAAACTTGCGAGCGGCGACCCGAGGGACCGCGGTCTGATCCTCGCCACGCACCGCTACCACGACCCGATTAACCCTCGCTGGCTGACACGGGACCCCATCGGCTACGACGGCGACATCAACCTCTACGGCTACGTCCAAAGCAACCCGGTGATGAACACCGATCCGAGTGGTCTAGCGAAAATATACATATGCTTTCGACAAGTATGGCAACCTGCGCCCTTTGGAACCTGGTGCTATACGGGAGGATCGCATTCTTATCTTCGAATTGTTGATGAGAAGACGGGCGAACAGTGGACGGTGAGTGGTGGTCCTGCAAGCGACAGAGATCCCGAAAAATACGAAGGCAAGGGTACGGGAAACTCGTTATGTTCGCGAGTAGATGGGAGGAAGGAACCTATGACTGGCCCGTGCCTATCCCTTCTGAAATGCGCGGACATGTTAGCCGACTGATGCGGGATGACGATAAATCTGGTCAAAAATGGTTCCAACATCTCAGTGGAAAAGGTGCTGAATTTATAGAAAGAGGCTTCGATTATGTACCTGTCGCACCGCTCGGCGGACAGAATAGCAACAGTTTCGCTCGTGAGATAATGCAACGCACAGGTCTTGGCGATATAAGTTTACTGAACCGCTATAAAATAGGGGTGTGGGCACCTCTGTGGGAGAACGATCCTTGGTTTTGGGAGGTGTACACCAAGGAAGGGAAATATTAAGTATCGGAGATTCACATTGGTGGTCTTATGGGGCTTCAGTGCAACAAAGACCACCAATCGGCGTATGACCGGCAAAAGGAAGCTACTGTGGGAAAATGGCTACATAGGTGGGGCATTTGTCTATCGTTAGGTGCTGTGTTTATTGGCTTGTGGGCGGTTCACACTTATCAGATGGGGGAGGCGATGAATGATCTGGTACGCTTCGAGACCGAACTCAAAGACGGTCTTCGCATAGGCATCAGTTACAGCACATATAAACATCTTTTAAAAGATAAGTTCGGGTTCGATTTTGTTGGCGACTGGGACGGCGCGGAGGTGACTGACAGTGGGCGTGTTGTCCGAGCCGAGAAGAGACGAGATTCGGTTAGTCAAAGTGCAGGGACCGGCCCCCATGGTTATCGCACTCAAGTCGAGTCGGTATTCGACGATAAAAAGGTATTGAAGTCAATACGTATACAGAGATGGACCGGGACTATTTAGAGGTTCGTGATCATTGATTGCCTTCCCGATGGGTAGCTCGGATGGACGGCTACCCGAAGGCGGACGTGTCCTGCAGCGTGGCGTACTCGACGACGACCGGACCGACGAGCTACACCGCGGGTTATTCCGTCGGGTTCGGCGGGCAGTTCGGCTACTACGTCGAGAACAACGCCAAACTGAGCACCGATTCGCGCGACCGGGGCTTGATCCTCGCCATGCACCGCTACTACGACCCGATCAACGCAAGATGGCTGACGCGCGACCCGATCGGCTACGACGGCGACATCAACCTCTACGGCTACGTTACCGGGATCTCCGTCATGGAGTCCGACCCGAGTGGGCTTCAATCTGACGATGACGACACGCTGTACCTTAGTCCGCGACAACTGTACCGCAAAGCCGGTAATGATTTTCGCAACGAGCCGATGTGGAAAGCTGGCAGTAAAGAACGGCGGCAATACGCTACCGCCATGGAGAGCGTGATTCCCGGAGCGGATGTCGCGAGCGCCGGGTACCAAACCGCAACGGGGAAGAACCTTCTATCGGGAGCAAACGCTAGTCGGGATGCTACTGTCGCTACGCCCGCTCTGGCTACTGTTCACGCTGATGATCTCAAGCCGAAGACAATCATCGGTCAGTCTCCCAAGCAACAAGGAACGAGTTTCAAGGAACTCAGAAACCTCGTCTCAAAATGGGGCAAAGGTGCTTTTCACAGTGTGTCCGCGAGCATTCGCCGCCATACCGACGAGAAAGGGTTTGGTACCAACAATTTGAGATACCTGAGGAAGTCCATGAACTTTAACAAAAAGGGAGCGAAGAACAGCGGTTTGCGCTCGGACGGAACAATCCTGTGGACGCGGGTGGACGGCTCTCCTCTCATTGAGAGGGGCAAAATTGTCTCCTGTACCCCGCCAAGACAGTGAACAACGGAATCGAATGGCTCGCATCTTCCCTTGGAAATGCGAGCCATTCGAGTGATGAATCAGCAGAAATGTCTGAGTGCCCAAAATGGAAAGGATGTTCGTACAAGAACTATGCGAAGTTTAAACAATTCCTCATCTGAGGACACGGCACGGAGTGAGTTGTCAGAACTCAACAAAATCGTTGCTACCTCCGCTCTCCGTTGCCTGAAGATATTTCAAGAGATGTATGCCAACGAAGCGACCTGCGATCTTGCGGCTACAATAGAAATCTGGTCGGATTCAGTGTCAGGATATTCAGATACTTACGTGCGTCGCGGGGATGCACCCGACCGGGGGCAGTGTGTCGAAGTCCTGACCGGGCTATCATTAAGTGGCCAGGGCTTATCGTTCGAGAGGGTTCCCCCTGACTATCACTATCAACTTTACACTCATCTCTATCTTGTTGACTATATGAGGATAAAATTAACCCTTGCTCTGAATAAAATTTAGTCAGGTGTTCCTAGACTTCTTGTTTTGCTTTATAGGAGTCGTACTTCGTGTACGGCGACGCGTCGGGAACGTCGCAGTACGAGGTCGAGTGGGGCGCGGGCGACCTATACCATTCGGAACGCCTACGGGTACGTGCAGAACAACCCCGTCACACGAATCGACCCTGATGAACTCAAAGATTACTACGGCGCACCCGCGCGAATGATCCACCACAGAGCATTGAATAACTCGCGCAAGCGGTAGTCGCGCTGCGGAGCGGTCTCGCTCATCAGGGTCAAGTATGGGGCTACGGCAACCCATTCATCCGAAACATCGGTCGGGTAGGGTTTGCGCTCCATCAACCACAATTCTACGCCATAAGTTCATAACACGTTCTCAGCAACGGTGATCATTTACATCAGATATTTGTTTTAAGAGAGGTTCGTGTAACATCCTCTCGCTCGAAACGTTTTCGACGGCGAACACACACCCACGCTTCTGCCAATCCCCCGGCGAGCGACTCGCAGACAAGTCGTAGCACATCCACACGTGACCGGCTGATCCTGGCATGCGAGATGCTCCAGAATCGTGATCCCTTCGTGCGTGAGGCGGGGGCACAAATACTCAGCGGCATCCCGCGTTCATCACTGCCTCACGCATCCTGTTCGGGCGGCAGAAGCCGGGGGCTGAATTCCTTTTACTCCCCCGCTTCAAAAAACGGTCCGGTGGTGCGATTACATTCGAGGCGAAACGAAGGGCGTTGAAGCACGGTATCGGTGTGATGTCAATCGTCGAGGAAACGAAGAACGAGCGTCGTATACATCTACAAAGAATATGCGGACTATTTGGCGAAGACACGGCCGAAAAACGTAACCGCGTCTTAATAAAATTCCTCTTGACAGCGGGCAAGAATGTTGTATATTGAATCGGGCGCCGAGGAGCCGGGAATTTGGCACGGAATTTGCAACATCCCAAAGAATAACCCGCGTGAACCGGCATCATCGAAGCCCGTCACCCTCTAATCAATCTGTACCAGCGACTTACGACAGGGCATCTCCCCGGATACCCTGCCCCAGTCTGCGAAATCCTAAGCAACCAGGATGGCGGTCCCCCCATCCAAGGAAGATCACATACCTTTGTCACGGTCGGCATCCCCATGTCAATCGCAGGCGACGGTCCGTCCGCTGTCTCCCCAGACGCAGCGGCTGGACGCACGCCTACGTCATAAAAACGCCTTCGGTCAGCACAGGCTCCCGCACCACGGGGCATTCGCTGTACAACTCCTTGCCGCCGCGTTACTCTTGCTGTGTGGCCTCACATTTGCCACTGGCCGCGTGCTGGCCCGCCCGTCCACGGCCAGTTCCTCCAACCTCGGCGTTGCGAACGACTACAACGTCTTCGTATTCGAGAGCGGGACCCTGGAGACCGGCGGGTCGACGATCGAAGGTCGCCTCGCTGTCGGCGGTCTGGTCAAAACCAAGAACTACAGCATCGGGCAGAGCGTCCCAAGTGCCGATGCTCAGGTTCCCTACAACATCGTTTTCGGGGGGGCGGGCAATACGACCGCGACCACGTTCAGCGGGACTTTCTATGGCTCGCTCGTCAGCAGCGCGGCGACAACAACGATCAGCGTCCCCGACGTGCGCGGAAACGTCCACGTTCTTAAATCGCTGGACCTCGGCGGCAACAACGGCTGGGGCGGAACCGTCCAGGGCAACGCGTTCTACGGCACGACGTTCCGCAAAGACGCAAACGTTACCGTGAACGGACAGACACAGCAGGGCAGACCCATCGCGCTACCGTTCTCGTTTGCTCAGACTGAAAGCAACGTTCGCAACCTATCTACGCGGCTCAAGGGCTTAGCGACTACCGGCACGACCGTCGCGCAATACGGCGGCATCACGCTGACGGGCGCGGCCGCTGGCCTGAACGTGTTCGACGTTTCGGCCGCTAGCCTGAACAACTGTAACAGCTTCACGGTCAACGTCCCCTCGGGCGCGACCGTTCTGATCAACGTCACCGGGAGCGGCTCGCCCTCGCTGCAGAACTTCGGGATTACCTTGAACGGGACCGGCGCAGGCAAGGTGCTGTGGCACTTTCCCGATGCGACGAACGTCGGTTTCGGCACGAGCGGCGGCATTGAGGTTAAAGGGAGTGTGCTCGCCCCGAACGCGGCGGTGAACTTCGGCAACGGGCAGATCGCGGGAACGCTCATCTCCAAAAGCCTCGTTGCGACGGGGTTGTTCAAGCACGTCCCGTTCACCGGAAACCTTGACGGTGCACCGGCGGCAACGACACTACTCTCCCTTTCTGTCGCGCCCGCTTCCGTAGTGGGAGGGCAAACAAACGCGGCGGGGACGGTAACCTTGTCGGGGGCGGCTCCGGTGGGCGGCACGGTTGTCAATCTTGGTAGCAATAGTGCAGCCGGAAAAGTGCCGGACGGGGCGACGTATGGACTGACGGGAAGTGTGACGGTCCCTGCCGGAGCGACAAGTGCTACCTTTCCCGTTTCCACGAGCGTGGTGACGATGTCCACGCCGGTCACGATCTCGGCGAGCTACGGCGGGGTCGGCAAGTCCGCGCCGCTGACGGTCAACCCGCCGCCGGTCACCGTCCTCTCCCTCGCACTTTCTCCCGCAAATGTCCTTGGCGGGAAGGCGGCAAGTGCCGTCGTGACGTTGTCTGCTCCCGCCCCCCCCGGCGGCGCTGTCGTTCCCCTTTCCTCCGCCAACACAGCCGTTGCGACCGTTCCCGCGAGCGTGACGATCCCGGCGGGCACGATGCAGAGTGCGGCCGTCACGGTGAATACAGTGCCGGTCGCGAGCACAGCGAGCGTCCTGTTGACCGCGAGCTATAACAACTCTTCCGCAAGCGCGACTCTTTCCGTAACCCCGCCGTCCCTCGATTCCGTGTCCGTGTCTCCCGCGTCCGTGAAAGGCGGCAAGGACGACGCGGCCGGCACGGTGACGCTTTCGGGCAAGGCGCCGACCGGTGGGCTCGTTGTTTCTCTTTCCAGTTCGGTTACTGGCGCGGCAACAGTTCCGAACAGTGTGACCGTTTCGGCAGGGAGCACGAGCGCGACATTCACCGCCGCGAGCAAATCGGTGTCAGGTGATACGGATGTCACGATCTCGGCGACGCTCGCGGCGGTGACGAAGACCGCGCCGCTCCGGGTCCTCACTCCGGCGCTGGTTTCTGTGAATGTCACCCCTGCCTCGGTTGTCGGCAGGGAACCGGCTCAAGGCAAAGCGACGATCGACGCGCCCGCGCCGACCGGCGGGCTGACCGTCCTGCTCTCGTCGTCGAGCACGAAAGCCAGGGTTCCGGCGGACGTCACCATCCCCGCGGGCACGACGGAATCGGACCCATTCACGGTCACCACGGTCGCGGTCGCAACCGATACCACGGCAACAATCACAGGAACGCTGAGCGGCGTCAGTAAAGCCGAGAAGCTGACCATCGAAGCGCCGAAACTCGTTTCGGTCACGCTCGACCCGGCCAGTGTCATCGGCGGTGTTTCGTCCACGGGGACCGTCACCCTGTCCTCGGCGGCTCCGGCGGGCGGGCTTTCCGTGATGCTGTCGTCCGGCTCGGATAAAGCGACAGTCCCGGCGGAGGGAACGGTCGCCGCCGGTGCGACCAGCGCGACGTTCTCCGTGACAACGGTCCCGGTTGCCGCGACAACGACGGCGACCGTTACCGGAACCCTGAACGGCGTCGAAAAGTCCGCAGCTCTGACGATCACCGCCGTGCCGGTCACAATAGCCACGCTTTCATTAGACCCGGAATCGGTCGTCGGAGGCTATCCGGCTCAAGGCACGGTCGCCCTGTCCGCACCCGCGCCCGCCGGTGGTCAGATCGTCACGCTGTTCTCGTCGCTAGCGGACGTCGCGAAACTTTCCGCCTCGCCAGAGCCGACGATTGTTACTGTCCCTGCCGGGCAAACGAGCGTCGCCTTCCCGATCACCACCGTCCGAATCGCTACGGAGAAGCAGACAATCATCAAGGCGGTGTTCGGCGTGGCGAACGACGCGAACGCGGCGGGGCTCACGAAGACTCTGACCGTTCTTCCTATCCACCTGACATCGTTATCGGTTTCGCCGCCGGTGGTACCGTCCGATCCCCCGGACAGCGTACCGGGGGGTACACCGGCCAAAGGCGCCGTCACCCTCAGCTACCCGGCGCCACCGGGAGGACTCGTCGTCGAACTCGCCTCCGATGATACAACTGTTGCTACCACGCCCGTAAACGTGCTTGTACCGTCCGGTCAGACCACGGCCGCCTTCAATGTGCCGACGTCCGTGGTCGCTATGGATGCCATAGTCGAGTTCACCGCCACGTTGCCCGGCGACCCGGTTGAGACCGCGACCGATCTGCTCACAGTCCGCGCATCCGATATTTCGCTCGTGTTGCTCGTGGTCACGCCGGGAGCGGTACCCGGCGGGGAGAGCGCGATCGCAACAGCGACGATCTCCTCGCCCGCGCCTCTGGGGGGCGTCACCGTTTCCCTGGTGTCGAACAGCGACAAGGCGACTCCCGAAGCCGCATCAATCCGTATCACCCAGGGGCAGACCAGCGGCGGGGCGACGGTCAAAACCGTACCCGTCGCCGCCGACACGATAGCCACCCTGACGGGTACCCTCGGCGGCACATCGAAGACCGCGGCGCTGACCGTGCTCGCGCCGGTGCTGGAGTCTGTGTCGCTGAACCCGCCCATTGTCCAGGGCGGTAAGCCGACCACCGGGACCGTCACGCTGTCGGGCGAAGCTCCGGCGGGCGGTCTGACCGTCACCCTATCCTCGTCGCAACCGACGAAGGCGAAACTGCCCACTCCCGCCTCCGTGACCGTGCCCGGCGGCGAAACCGTCGTGGTGTTCCTGGTACAGACCGTTCCGGTCGCGAGCGAAACACAGGCGACGATCACGGGCACGCTCCGCGGCACTTCGAAATCGGCCTCGCTCACGATCCGCCCGCCGACGCTCCTGTCCGTCGCGGTCAAGCCGGACTCGGTGAAGAGCGGCGCCGGTGCGACAGGCACGGTGACTCTCTCCGGCAACGCCCCGGCGGGTGGTTTAACCGTCTTGCTGAGTTCCGACAAGCCATCCGTGACGTTCCCGGACGGCAAGAGCGTCGCGGTCGCAGGGGGCGCGAAGAGTACCGACTTCGCCGTATCGACCGGAGATGTCACAGCGACGCAGGTCGCCACCATCACCGGGACACTGGACGCCGCGTCGAAGGAAGCGAAGTTGAGCGTGCGGCCGGCAGGGATCTCCGAGGACGGCACCCTGCTCCTCCGCCTGACGATCACGCCGAA
>JACMMA010000537.1 GCA_014379275.1 Armatimonadota bacterium
ATAGTGACAACTACATAACGAATATACAACATCAAAACGAAACCAATACAGGCAGACATCCGATAATCGGATGTCTGCCTTTTGTTTTCGGGGGAATGTAATCGCCCGATGCAAACACGCTCCAATTCGATGAAAAATATACGCTTTTCCCTTTTCGTTTCATGAAACAAACCCTGTTGCAGTTGACGTGTTTTCATAACGGTGTTATCATTCGGGAATGAACAACGTCCCGTTTGCTCTCGCCGTCTCCGCCCTCCTCTTGCTGCCGATAAGCGGTTGCAACGCGACGCGAGCCGATAAAGTCGAACCGTCCTCTGCGCAAGCCGCGGTGATTACCACTCCCGCCGTTTCCCCGGCGAAAACGATCCGGCTCGAAGCGGACAAAGCCGTTCTGACCGGAAACACTCTGCTCCAAGCGACGACCGGGTTCAGCGGTGCCGGGTACGCCGGAGATTTCATCCCTGAGGGGGCGAAGATCGTTTGGACCATCCCCGACGCGGGGGCAGGACTGTACGACGTGCGGGTTCGCTACAGCGCGCCGTTCGGCGAAAAGGGCTACGAAATCGTCGTCAACGGTAAAAAGTCGAGCGGGATGCTCCCCGCTACCGGCAAAACGTTCGCCACCATCCCCGCCGGGAAAGCCGAACTGGTGGCCGGGACGAACACGGTCGCCATCGAACGCGGCTGGGGATACTTCCAGATCGACTCCGTCGAGCTTACCCCGGCGAAGGCCGCGCCCGCGCCGACGAAACCACCCGCGAAACTGAGCGATCCGAAGGCGACCGCCCCGACACGCGCCCTGTTCGCGACACTGATCCGGGCGTATGGCGAGAAGACACTCAGCGGGCAACAAGACTGGGACGACACCGAATATTTGCGCTCAACGGTCGCGCGTACCCCGGCGATCCAGGGTGCCGACCTGATCGATTATTCGCCGTCCCGCGCAGCACGCGGCAGCAACCCGGACAAAACCAGCGAGCGGTTGATCGCCTCCGCCAAGGCCGATCAGATCGTGACGCTGTCCTGGCACTGGAACGCTCCCACAGACTTGATCGACAAAGAGTACACCGATAAGAACGGTAAAAAGATCAACGGGATCTGGTGGCGCGGCTTCTACACCGACGCGACGACGTTCGATCTGGAACAGGCACTCAAAGACCCGAACTCCCCGAAATACAAACTGCTCGTAAGCGACATCGATGTGATCGCGGCGGAACTGAAGAAGTTTCAGGCGGCGGGCGTTCCTGTGCTTTGGCGACCCTTGCACGAGGCAGAGGGGGGTTGGTTCTGGTGGGGCGCGAAAGGCCCCGAACCGCTGAAAAAACTGTGGCGAATCCTCCACGACCGTTTGACGGTCAAGCACGGCTTGCACAACCTGATCTGGGTGTACAGTTCCGGGACCGACCCGAAATGGTACCCGGGCGATGACGTGGTGGATATCGTCGGCATCGACCAGTATCCTACCGATGTGGGTGATCCGCTGGCCACGGTCTGGGAAACATTGCACACCCAGTATGGCGGGCGCAAAATGATCGCCCTGACCGAGTTCGGTGGCGTTCCCGACATCGAAAAAATGCGCCGATACGGGGTCCGCTGGGGTTATTTCGCGTCGTGGTCGGGCGGGCAGGGGCCGAAGAAGCATTCCAAAGAAGAGCTTTCGCGCCTCTACAATGCCCCCGGCATCATGACTTTGAAAGACCTACCTGCACTGCGGAAGAAGTGACATGCCCCGCCCTCTCTCACCGGGGTAAGAGAGGGCGGGGGGCATATCACTTCAGAAGGAACGGTCCGATATCGGGTCGCTCCGCAGTCCGTTTCTTCCCGAAGAAGTCAATCCGGGCGTCGGCAACCGGCGTCCCCGCTTTGCGCAGCGGACTATTCGGGGTGGCGGCGAGGGCACGTTTGCCCGCCGCCCATCCGGTGAGGGTCAGACCGGGCGTCGCCAGAATATTGCTCGCTCTGTCGCGGGCGAACCGGGGTGTACCGCCGTCCGTCGCGGCATATAGGTTGTAGTCATAGGTCACCTCCTCGTTCGCGTAGTCGCTGTTGACCGGCTTTCCCGGCGGGGCGAGGAGAACGTTGTTGAGGACCCGCACTTGTTTGGATGAGTTGGAAAATATCTGACCATCCTGGATCTCCGGGTGGCGGTTGTTGCCCGCGGCGTAATTGTGCACGATGTCGACCCCGAGCGACTTAAACACATGAATCCCCGAGCCGCCGTTGTCGAAGACGACGTTGTTCGCGACCAGCGTTTTCCCGGTGTATGGCTTCCCCCCGCTACTAACGAACGTTTGCGAGCTATAGAAGTCGTCGAGGATGATGCCGTTGCCATCGGTCACTTTGCGCTTATCGGGGTTGTCCTTGTTCGAGTAAAAGAACGGAATGAAGTTGTAGTTTTCAAAACTGACGTTCCCCCGGATGATGATCTTGTAGCCGGTTTTACTATCACTATCCGTGGGCTGGTAGATAGATATCCCGCTACACGCGTACGGTGCCCAGAACCCGCACCCGGAGACCACGTTATTCTCGAAGGTGATGTAATCGGCGTGCATCGCGGACAAACCGCCTCCCGGAAAGTCGCGGATGTCGCAGTCACGCACGGCGATATGGGAAGGGACCGTTCTACTCTCTTTCGCCTGATCGATCAGGAAGCCGTTACCACAGGTGCGCGGGTTCAGCAGGTTGCTTCTTTCCCGCTCTGCCTCCTCGCGCGTTATCTCGCGACTCATGCCGCGCATGTGCAACCCGCGAAACTCCAGGTGCGACGCGCCGACGACCTTGATCGCGTTCCACGCGCCCCGGTTCCGAAAGACCGGCTTCTGCCCCGGGACGGGCGCGAACCGGATCGGCTTGCCGGGCATGCCAGAGCGCGTGACGACTATCACGCCCTGCCCATTCGTAGCGACATACTCACCCCCAGCAAATAAGACCCTATCGCCGGGTTTTGCCAAATCGGCGGCGTGTTGGGGAGTTTTGAACGCGCTTTTCAAACTCTTGCCGTCCCGGGCGTCATTCCCGGCAGGGCTGACATAAAGATCGGCGGCGTGGGCGCACTCTGACATCAAGGCGAGTACGAATACGACAAACAGTTCACGGCAACATGTCATCAATAGTTCCTCTCGGGCACCCGCTTTCCTCTCGACCGTCCACGACAGCGACGAATTTTCCGTCACGGCAAATGTTGACGATCCGACGGGAGCACCCTAATTACCCGCAACAGTACAGTTCGGCGGGTCGCATTAGTCTTTCCTTTTTTCTGTCCTCCCGGTTGGCCGAGTCCGGGAGGACAGAAAAAAGAAAAGACGTATAATAAAAGCATGCAAACAACGCTACACAATGATAGTGATCGCGACGGACCGCCGTTACGGGTGCGCGAGTTGAATCATATCGCCATCCACGTCCGGGATCTGGCGGAATCGAAACGGTTCTACGGGGAGACGCTCGGCCTGCCGCTCTTGCCACGCCCCGACTTCGGGTTTGACGGGGCATGGTACGCGCTCGGAACGCAGGAACTGCACCTGATCATCGACACCGAGCACCGGGACGACCCGCGTCACTCGGTGCATCTCGCGCTTCTGGTCGGGGACGCCGTCGCCGCCCACACCGAACTGGAACGGCGCGGCGTTTCCATCGTCAGCAAGCCCAACCCCCGACCGGACGGTGCCGTCCAGGTCTTTTTCCGCGACCCGGACGGCTACCTGATCGAAATGGTCAGCCGTGCCCGGGAATAGGGGGCAGGTATCGTCCCGGACGGTTTCTTACGCCGGTTCCCTATTCCCGGGTAGCGCCCGCGCCGTTCTGCCGGTTTCCCTGTCGACCGTTCCGGGTGTTGAACTGCTTTTCCAGGATCGTCTTCTGTTCCTCGGTCAATTTGAGTTGGCCGGCTATTTCGAGCGGCAGTCCCATCTGCTGCACGATATTCCATTCGCGCATCGCCGGGGCGAGTGCCGTCTTCTGCTCCTCGCTCAACAATTGCTGAATCTCTCGCGCGCTACGGGTTTCCTCGGTTTGCAGTTGTTGCATCCGCGTCCGCATTTCTTGCATGCGTTGTTGCCTATCTCCCGGGTTTCCGCCGCCACCGAGCCCGCCACCAGTGGGACCGTCTTCACCCTGCGGTGGCGGAGGATTGTCGAGACCGCCCCCGCCCCCCGGCGGTGGTCCACCAAAGCCCCCGCCGCGCGGACCACCGCCGCCGGCGAACGCCCCCATCATTTCCTGCCGCTTTTGCGCCATCGCGTCCTGAATGGTTCTGATCCTGGTCTGCTGATCTTCGGTCAGTTGTAGGGCCGACGTCATCACCGGAAGCGGTACATTGAGCAGGGTGAGTTCTCGTTGCCCTAACCCGCC
>JACMMA010000538.1 GCA_014379275.1 Armatimonadota bacterium
CTCGATCCTGCTACGAAAGCGAACGGTTGCGTTCAAGTCGTGCCCAGAAGTCATACACAGGGACTCATAAACCCCTCCCACCTTTCGGGATTTCTAACACCCGAACAAGCCGCCGAACATGCGACGCCGGAGAAGGTAGTCTACCTCGAACTGGAACCGGGGGAAGTGGTACTGCTCCACAACTACCTGTTGCACGCGTCGGACGTGAACCACACCGACATTTCCCGGCGCGCGTTCAGCGTCTGTTACATGGATTGCGAAACGGTGACGAAGAACGGCGAGGATTTTACGCGCTTGTGGTGATTTTTCACCGGGAATTCCAGACAGAGTATCGCCGGGGTCACTTATGTTGTTAGCAAAAGAATCTTTTCACGTACTCTAAACATCGGGGAGTAAGATCGGTCGGCGTTCTCTTCATGAATGCCGACCGATTTGCTTGTCCGACAACACGGGGCGTTCGCCACTACTTTGAGATAATCTGGGTGCTGATACTGCGTAAATTGAAACCGGTTTCAATCGCATGATTGAATTTTTTTGTCGAAATTCGCTCGCATTCATTTCCCGTCCCATGTATAATCATCGGTAAACTTGCCGCTCACCGACTTGGAGCGATTATTCTTTGTGACGGCAACGGAGGAGACAGTCTTGATTCGATCCTTTCTAGTAACCTTGGTCCGTCGTTCGCTTTCCGCGATAGCACCTGCTACGTTAGCTGTCGTTCTGTGTTCGTCCCTGGCTCGTGCGGACGAAACTATCGTCGCATCACTCAGTGGTGTCAACTACACATACTCTGCGCTGGCAGGTGCCTACTTTGTTAGTGCCGATATAAATGGTGCTACCGTTCTGGATAGCGACATTTCCGGAAACGAGATTTTTGTCGGCAAGGACAATGAAACCGGTTTCAATACTATTGAGGCGGGAATTCTACCGATCATCTTGAACGTCCGATCCGGTGCCGTTATCACCGAAAACAGCGGTCAAACCTACCCGGACAATCAAAATTACTCCGGTCTGCACGTGTTCGGCGGTCACACGGCGAACATCAGCGGGGGCACTATTTCGTACCTCACGAGCGTCGACGCCAGCGTTTCAAATATCAGCGGCGGTCAGGTCGAAAACGCTATCGGGGGCGGAAGCAGTCGGACGAATCTCACCGGCGGCAATGTCACCGTGTTGCAAGGCTTCGCGGATAGCCTATTCCAAATCGATTCAGGAAGTGTTGTCACCGACGCCGTCGGCAACGACAACAGTGTGTTCAGCTTGAACGGCGGAACCGTACTCGGTGGCTTCCTACTTTCTGGTAACAGTCTTCTCACCATCGCCGGGAATGAACTACTCGCGACATATTCGTTTTTCGAGGACGCCACCGGTTACGACGTTTTCGACATTACGGGCACGCATTCGGACGCAGGAAATACCCCGTTCGGTTTCCAGGTTCGGTTGTACAACGGTTCGGACATCGCGAACACGCAACTACGACAGGTGACATTCGGCGTCGCATTAGTACCCGAGTCCAACACATTCACGCTGATGCTTCCCGCTCTTGCGGTTCTTGCGGTCAGTGTCGTGCGTCGCCGCTCGGCGTGCTCCCCGAGCCAGTAACCGGTTACCGGAGAGGTTCCGCCGAAACAGGTTTATTCCCCGGTGTCTCCTGCCGTAGCCAGACGCGCATGGCACCGGGTTGCCCGTTCGCCCAAGCAAAATACGGTGTCAGGATGACGTCTGTAGCGGGCGGGTCGCTGGAAAACTCGTGCCTGTTCGCCGACCAGAGACGGTACAAGCCGGTGCCGGAATCTAACCGTTTATACGCCTTGCCGCTTAGCGCGATGAGATCGGGAATGCGGCGGTGCGGTATCGGTTCCAGCACCGTCTCGGGATTGATCACGATGTCACAGACATCCGTATCAGGATTGTCCGCCGCCTCCGCGCAGTACAAAATCGGTCCCCGAAATACCGCCACACGCCCCCTGGCGCCGCCGACATGGGGGTGGGCGACCACGTGGCGCGGCGGCATGGGCAGATTCAAGGTCACCGACTCGCCCTTCTCGCCGCGCAGAGGAACCGGCGCGAAACCGTTCGAGTAAACGGACCGCGTCTCGCCGTCATGTGTGGTTGTCGCACCGTCCGCCCAAGCCGGGATTCGCAACCGTATTGTGAAGGGTGGGACGTCATTTTTCAGCGTGACGGAAATCTCCCCTCGCCACGGGTAGTTCGTTTCCACATCAAGCGTCACGGCGGTCCCGTCCGGTCTTTGGATCGTCGCGGTCCCCCCGGCATAAAGCGTGGCGTAAACACCCCCTTTGTCATCCGTCGCGTAAAAGTAACCGGGCAACTGCGCGAGGAGGCGGGCGACGTTCGGAGGGCAGCAGGCGCACCCGAACCATTTCTGGCGGCGGTGCGTGCCATCGTTTTCAAGCGGGTTCTGGTAATAGTATTCGTCGCCGGAAAGCGAAAGACCGGGCAACACGGCGTTATAGAACGTGTGCTCGACCAGGTCGGCATATTTTGCCTCACCGGTTAGAAGAAGCAACCGGTGATTCCACATCACCGACGCGATGGCTGCGCACGTTTCGGTGTACGCCCGGTCGGCGGGCAACTCGTAATCCTTGCCGAAGGCTTCCCCTTCCCACCGTGACCCGACCCCGCCGGACACGTAGGACCGCCGCTCGACCATGTTTCGCCACTGTGCGTGAATGGCATCCCGCAAAGCCTCCTCCCCGGTTTCTAAGGCGATATCGGTCGCGCCGGTCGCGAGATAGAGCATCCGCACGGCGTGACCGGTGACTTCGTCCATCCGGCGATAGGGCACATGATCCTGTCGATAGCGACCGTCATCGCCGGGGTGTCCCGTGCGATATGCCGCGCTCGGCCGTTGCCCACGCGCGTTTACGAAATATCCCGCGAGTCGCAGATATTTCTCCTCGCCCGTCGCACGATACAGTTCCGCAAGCGCGAGTTCGATCTCCTCATGGCCGCAGGTCCCCTCGCGCTTACCCGTTTGCGCCGGGCCGAACGTGGCGTCTAGGTGATCGGCGACGCGCCGGGCGACATTCAGCAGGCGCTCCGATGTGGTCGCACGATAGTGCGCTACGGCGGCTTGTATGAAATGTCCCATGCAGTATAGTTCGTGCATATCGCGCAGATTGGTGTATCGCTCTTCGGCTCGCTCGAAGGAATAATATGTGTTTAAGTAGCCATCTGGCGATTGCGCCCTTTCGATGAGATCGACGACTGTTTCAATCTGTTTTTCCAACTGCTCTCGATTCTCCAGAGCGGGGTCCGCCAATGCCGATGCCGCTGCTTCCAGCCATTTGTAAACGTCGGAGTCGTTGAAGTAAATTCCCTCGAACGGAATATCCGGCGTGTTGTCTATCACGCGGCGGAAGTTTCGCAAACGGTTCGTCGTTTCCAAATGGTCATACTGTGACGGGATACTGATCAGGCGATTTGTTGCGCGGCGGGGTTCGATGAAACTGTCGCGTAGGTGCACTGCATTTATCGGCACCGCACGCAGGCCGGCAAACGGGCTACGTGTCGTATCGACGACATACGGGATCGGGGACATAGAAACTGGCTCCTTCGCTTTCTTCTTGCAACGGTATGATAACGACTTTGACCCTGGTAGGCAAGGAAACGAAACGTCAAAAAGGCGAAACGATTCCGGCTTTTGTGGCTTTCCCTGCATCCCAACGGTTCGCGCGGTCATGGAGACGCGGACCGGCAGAATCCAAAGTGCTGTCCGCGCAGTTATGCCGTCCGGCTCAGTAATAGCCGGATCGCGTCCACGGCTTCCGCTTCCCGCTCTTCCCAGGAGCCGGATAAGCGGATATAGGGGTACCCCCTCTCGTCCAAGATCGCACGACAGCCATCCTCGAAACGAACGCGATCGGCGTAAATCGGCTGCACCCGCTGTTCCTCCCGCGCCCAATCTTCGGACGCCGACATCAGGAGGTACAA
>JACMMA010000539.1 GCA_014379275.1 Armatimonadota bacterium
GATTCGCGGGAAAGGACCGACACACACCAATCACTAACGAGCACCGCAGGTAACAACGATCCAACGTCAGGTTGGCCCCGTCCGGGAAGGACAAAAAAGAAAGAAAACTAACCGAGTAACAATCGCACCGATGCCAGAGCGGTCAGAATCAGCGCGGACAGTTCGAACGTATTCTGCTCGATTCGTGGGAGAAGCCACTTGCCGGTAAGCCCGCCGATGACCGCCGCCGGGAGCAGGAGCGCGGCGGTCATCGGCGACGCGGCGTCCATCATCCCCGCACCGACGGAGAACGGTACTTTGAACAGATTCAGAGCGAAAAAGAACCAGGCGGTCGTGGCGATGAACTCCACCTTCGGCAGTTTGCGCGGGAGCAGATACAGGATCATCACCGGACCCGCCGCGTTCGCTACCATCGTCGCGATTCCCGTCACGATCCCGGCGAGAATGGTCGTCGAAGACGACGGACGCCCCCCCGCCCCTAATTCTGGGGTAGTAAGAACCGGAAGGGGAGGCATGGCGTCACGCTCAACCAGCGAACGTCGCGCCCCGATATCCCCTCCGTCTCCCCCAGAGTTGGGAACGGCGGGGCGTCCACTGCTTCCCGCTTGGACCGTCCGCTTCGCCCGCAAGATCAGTTGCAACGTCACGATGAGGAGCAGTATTCCGCCGATGATGCGTTTGATCGTGCTGGGGTCGCTGATATAGCGCATGGCGAGTGCGCCGAACAATACGCCGAGTGCCGCCCACGGGAACACACTGCGCCAGATGTCCCAGCGGACGTTCTTCGGCGGGTACGCGGCGATGGCGACCACGTCGGCGCAGATCAGAATCAGAAGCGCGACACCGACGGCATTTTTGCCTTCCCAGACGAGCGGGAACAGCGCGACGGAAACGATACCCACGCCCGCGATGCCGGTTTTGCTGACGCCGACAAGGAACGCGCCCAGGGCGGCGACACACCATTGCCAGGGAAGGAGATCGGGTAACGCAACGGTCACGAGTTTTTGAAGTAGCCCTGTGCGATAAGCATAAAGAGTATGATGCCGAGCAGGATGCGGTAGACCACAAACACCAGCGTATCCTGTGTGCGCAAGAGCTTTATCAGCCACGCGATAGAGGCGTATCCGACAATCATGGCGACCACGGTGGCGACGGCTAGATCTACCGTGCCGAGTTGCATCTCGCCTGCCTTCACCGGCACCTCGTCGAAAATGTCCTTGAGTTGCGCGAGTCCGGCGAGTGCGGTCGCGGGAACCGACAGCAGGAACGCGAATCGGGTCGCGGCTTCGCGGTTCAAGCCGGTCAGGAATCCGCCAGTCATCGTGGAACCGGAACGCGATGCGCCGGGGACCACTGCGAGGCACTGCGCCAGTCCGACGATCAGGCAGTCTTTGACCGTGATGCTTTCGATGGTGCGCGTCTTCGGGGTAAGTTTGTCAGCGGCGTACAGCGCGATTGCCATCACGATCTGTGTCCCGGCAATCACGGATATCGAGCGAAAGTCGCCGACGATGAGGGGCTTAAGCGCGATGCCGACGATGACAATGGGGATCGTGCCGAGGAGGATGCCGCGTCCGAGACGGGCTTCGAGCGTGTTTTTGTCGGCACCAGGGCGGAGCGATTTCAAAAAGCCGACCGTGATTTGTCCCAGGTCTTTGGCGAAGTAGATTAGCACGGACGCGACGGTGCCGAGTTGGATCACCGCCGAGGACGCCGCACTGGGTTCTTGCCAGCGGAGTAATGCGGGGACTATTTTGAGATGCGCGGTCGAGGAGATGGGAAGGAACTCGGTGACGCCTTGCACGACACCGAGAACGATGGGTTGTAAGAATGGAAAGTCCAAATGGGTGTTTTATCCTGTGAGTGATTGCTGGCGTATCCTGCATTTCGCCCCCCCGCCCCCAATCCTGGGGGCGGGGGGGCGAAATGCTACTCCCCGAAAAATTGGTCCACTATGCCGCGTCGCCCGACGGGGGACGCCGCGCTTCCCGGTCGGCGCGCAGGGCGCGTTCCAAACGTAGCGCGCCGCGGCCCCCGTTCGAAATTTCGATGGTCGTCAGGCGGAGCGGCGCGCCGTTAGACTTCCCGTTGATTGCGACCGGCTTCGCTAACGCTTCTTTCGCCTGACGCACCGTCCGTTCCTGCCGCCGACGCGGAATCACGAAAAAGTGCATGATCAGTACGCGGGCGAGGGCGGCAAGGGGGGCGGCGAGGAACATACCCATCAAGCCGAAAAACTCCCCGCCGACGAGAAGCGCGATCAGGATAATGACCGCGTGTAGATGCAAGTGATGGCCCAGAAAGTGCGGCATGATCACCTTGCTTTCCACCAGATGCAACGTCGTGAAGAACACCGCCACCCACACCCACAGGTACGGATTGCCCTGTTGCGCGCCGTACAGGAACGACAGTGCGATAACCGGAATGCCGCCCAGTAACGGACCGATGACCGGAATTGCCCGCGTCACGCCCGCAATGATGCCGAGAATCAGTGCATACGGCATTCCGAGAAGCGCGAGCCCGACGCCGACCGTCACGCCCGCGATCACCGCGAGCCAGAACTGCGCGACGATATAGGAGCGCATGATCTGTCCGGATTCGTTCAATATCGCCATCGTCGAACGCAGGCGTCCTTTCGGGACGAAAAACAGCAGTTCGGAGCGCAACGCGCGACCGTCCACGGTGAAGTAGAACGCCAGCACCGGAACCAGGATCAGTTCCACGATGTGTGTCGCCCAGGAAAGTGTCGCGCCGAGAATGTTTCCCAGCCAGGCGGTCGGCGACGGAACGGCTTGCTTTTCGCGCAAGCTGTCCACGAAATTCTTCACGTCCGGGGATAAGCCCTGATACCAGGTTTTCGCCTGTACCGCCCAACTCTCGATGGCGACCTGATACCGGGGCCAGTTCGCCTTGAGTTGCACCCATTCCGTCTGGAACGGCTTGACCATGACGTTGATCGTTACGAACAGTCCGCCGAACAGGAGTATAAAAACCAGGATCGTCGCCGCGATACGTTGCGTCTTCGGCGACAGGAACGGCACGCGAAACCGCGTCAACGGCTCGACCAGTGCGCCCGCCGCACTCGCGAGGACACCGGCGATGATCAAAGTGGTGACGATGGTTCCCACGCGCCACAGCACGTACCCGCACAGCGCGATCAGAGCGAGGCGCATCAGCGCCCCCCCGATAAACCGCCAGCGCGATTCCGAAACTTCCCGTTGCCGCTCGACGACCGCCGCGACCACCGCGCCGGTCAATACGGAGCGTTCGTCCCGGTCGTCGCTTTTTGTGATAAATGCCATACTTCGTTGTGTACTGTCGCTTTCCCGTTTGTTTAAGACAACGCGCCGGCGCCGCGTGTTTCAACGCCGTATGTTTCGAAGACCCACTCCCGGATCAGTCGTGCGGCGTTGCCGTCGCCGTAGGGGGAAACCGCCCGCGCCATTTCTTTATACGCCGCGGCGTCGCCCAACAGTTTCGACGCCGCCGCGAAAACCGCGTCGGGGTTGGTCCCGACCAGCTTCGCGGTCCCGGCGTGGACGCCCTCGGGTCGCTCCGTGGTCTTGCGGAGCACCAAAACCGGCTTGCCCAAGCCCGGCGCCTCCTCCTGCGTCCCGCCCGAATCGGTCAACACCAGGTGCGCGGCTTTCATCAGATGCACGAACGGTACATACTCTTGCGGCTCGGTGAGCAGGATGCGCGGATGGTTTTGGAGTAGCGGAACAATCACCTCGCGCACCGCCGGGTTCAGGTGCATCGGCAGAACGACATGCGTGTCGGGGAACGTTTCCAGGATGCGCAATACGGCGCGGCACACGTCCGCCATCGGCTCGCCCCAGTTTTCGCGCCGGTGCGCGGTCACTAAA
>JACMMA010000540.1 GCA_014379275.1 Armatimonadota bacterium
GACGGCTAATATAGCCAATAGCTGGGGGGATACCCCTCTCCACGAAGCCGTCATTCGTCATTCCGACGATAGCTCGGGATTGATTCAGAGCGAAGAGTCCGAGGTAGTGGAAACCGTAAGACTGTTGCTTGCAGCAGGAGCAAACCCAAACGCTCTGGATTCCGAGCGAAAAACGCCCCTCCACAACGCTCTGCATCCGAAGGCGATACCGGAAGTCGTTGAGGCTTTGCTGGCGCACGGTGCGGACCCACTCATTACGATGGTCAAGAACGAAAACGCGTTAGACTACGCCCTGAAAGTCGGGAATGCCGCGATCACTCGCCTCGTTCTGGAACAGTTGCCGCGAGGATTTATGGTGGGAGGTCGGAGCGATGCTTACATAGAAGCAGCGGCTCCGAAAGACGCCGTCGTGGGATTACAATTGCTTTGCTCATACGGCTTAGTCGTCGGCACCCGCTACCCGCACGGAAGGGTGTCCCCGTTACACACGGCTGCGCGATACGGCGCGGCGGGCGTCCTGGAGATGTGCCTGAGTGCGGGTAGCAGCCCGAACGTACGCGACCGGCTGGGACGAACGCCGCTGTACATGGCGGCGCGGTACAACCGCCCCGATGCCATCACGGTCCTGCTCCGACACGGCGGAGATGCTACAATAGCCGATAAGGACGGTGTCACGCCGCTCCGGATCGCGCAACAAAAAAACAAAAAGCACGCCGTCGCCGTTCTGACGACGGTTATTCCGCAACCAAACCTATGACACAATCCGATACCGAAATTTACGCCGTGCCGACGAAGGCAACCGGACCGGCGGGCGAACTGCCGCTTTCCGCCGAAATGCTCCTGAAGCGACCGTCCGGCGACGTGTTCGCGCTGTCGCAGAACGCCGGGATGGGCTGGAATCCCGCCCACCTCAACCGGCGCGAATACCTGCTACTTTCCACGCAGGGCGGGATGCGCCGCGCGGACGGCTCGCCCATCGCGCTCGGCTACCACACCGGGCACTGGGAAGTCGGCTTGCTGATGGAAGCGGCGGCGGAAGTCATCACCGAAAACGGCGGGATTCCGTTCGCCGGGTACGTGTCCGACCCGTGCGACGGGCGCTCGCAGGGCACCGTCGCGATGATGGATTCCTTGCCGTTCCGTAACGACGCCGCGATTGTTTTGCGCCGGCTGATCCGCTCTCTGCCCAACCGGCGCGGCGTACTCGGAATCGCGACCTGCGACAAGGGACTGCCCGCAATGATGCTCGCCGTCGCGGGCGCGACGCATCTGCCGGGGATCATTATTCCCGGGGGCGTGACGCTACCGCCCGAATACGGCGAGGACGCGGGCAAGGTGCAGACACTCGGGGCGCGGTTCGCTCACGGACTGATCACGCTCAAGGAAGCCGCCGAATCCGGGTGCCGGGCGTGCGCGACGCCGGGCGGCGGCTGTCAGTTTTTCGGCACGGCGGCGACCGCGCAAGCCGTGGGGGAGGCTCTCGGTTTGTCGCTCCCGCATTCCGCACTCGCGCCGTCGGGAACCGCTATCTGGCGTGAGATGGCGCGCGATTCCGCACGCGCGATTCTGGAACTCGACCGCCGCAGCATCACCACCCGCGATATCCTCACCTCCGCCGCCATCGAAAATGCCATGCTCGTCCACGCGGCGTGCGGCGGCTCGACCAACCTGCTTCTGCATATCCCGGCAATCGCCCACGCCGCGAAACTGCCGCGCCCGACCGTCGCCGATTGGATCCGCGTCAACCGCGCCGTGCCACGCCTGGTAGATGTGCTTCCGAACGGTCCCACGGATCATCCGACCGTGCGACTGTATCTCGCCGGGGGCGTACCCGAGGTGATGCTACATCTGCGTGATATGGGTGTGTTGCATCTCGACTGCCTGACCGTGTCCGGCAAGACCGTCGGCGAGAACCTGGCCGAGTGGGAAACGTCCGAGCGTCGTTCCCGCGTCCGCGAGCGGTTACGGGAAGCGGACGGCGTCGATCCCGATCATGTGATCTTCGCGCCGGACGCGGCGAAGGCACACGGACTAAGCCCGACGCTCGTATTTCCGGTCGGCAATATCTGCCCCGAAGGCTCGGTCATCAAAGCGACTGCGATCGATAACTCGGTCATGGATGCCGACAACGTGTACCGAAAACGCGGACCGGCGAAGGTGTTCATCACAGAGCAGAGCGCGATAGCCGCGATCAAGGGAAACCACCCGCACGGCCGAAAGGTCGAGGCGGGAGACGTGCTGGTGCTCATCTGCCGGGGACCGCTCGGGGCGGGCATGGAGGAAACCTATCAGATTACGTCCGCGCTGAAGTTTTTGCCGTGGGGGAAATCGGTCGCGGTCGTTACGGACGCCCGTTTTTCCGGGGTTTCTACGGGTGCGTGCATCGGGCAC
>JACMMA010000541.1 GCA_014379275.1 Armatimonadota bacterium
GACTGGCGTATCTGCGCTCGGACATGGGCGGGGCGTACCGCTGGGAAAATAAAGCAAAAACCTGGGTTCCGATGCACGACCAGTTTAGCGAATCGAGCTACTTCGGGACCGAAAGCATCGCGCCCGATCCGGTCGATCCCAACGTCGTGTACCTCGCGGCGGGCATGTATCGGAGCGATCCGGCGGCGATCCTGCGCTCGCGCGACAAAGGGAAAACGTGGAAAGCGTTCCCGGTCCCGTTCCGCATGGGCGGCAACGACGACGGGCGCGGTCTGGGCGAACGCCTGGCGGTCGATCCCAACGACACCCGCATCCTGTATTTCGGCTCACGGCACGACGGCTTGATGCGCAGTATCGACTCCGGCGAAACCTGGGAAAAAGTGGCAAGTTTCCCGCTCGCCGGTCGCGGCGTCCCGGCGCGGGGACCCTCGAACGGTGGCCTGTCGTTCGTCGTTTTCGACGCGGCGACCGGCAAACGGGGCGCGGCGACGAAGACGATTTTCGTTGGGTCCGCCGATCCGGGAGCGCAACACCTGTTCCGTAGCGACGACGCGGGCGCGACCTGGAAACCCGTGTCCGGCGAGCCGAAAGATGAGTTTCTGCCCGCCAAAGCCGAGATTGATGCCGCAGGCGTCCTGTACATCACCTACGGCAACGGCATCGGCCCCAACGGCGTCACGGACGGCGCGGTGATGAAACTCGACACGCGGAGCGGCATGTGGACAGACATCACGCCGGATAAACGACCGGACCGCCCCCGCGGCGGGTACATGGGGATCAGCCTCGACCGCCAGAAGCCCGGCACGCTCGGCGTGACCACGATGAACCGGTGGGGACCGGTGGACACCGCCTGGTACACCACCGACGGCGGGCAAACGTGGTCCGACATCGTCGGCAAAAGCACGCGTGACGTTTCCGACACGCCGTTCCTGACGTTCGGCGGACCGGAAGCGAAACTGGGCTGGTGGATGGCGGCGTTCGCCATCGACCCGTTCGACTCCGACTTTGCGACCTATGCCACCGGTGCGACGGTGTTTGCCACGCGCCGCTTCTCGGACGTCGGCAAGAATGTCAACACCGCCTGGTTCCCCTGGGTAAACGGCATCGAACAAACCGCCGTGATCACCCTGCTCAGTCCCGCGACCGGGGCGCATCTGGTCAGCGGCTTCGGCGACATCGGCGGCTTCGTCCACGACGACTTCACCAAATCCCCGCCGCAGGGCATGTTCCGAAACCCGGTCTTCGGCAACACGAACACGCTCTACGACGCGGGACTGCGCCCCAATGTGATCGTCCGTAGCGGACGCGCCGGGGACAGTCAGGCGCCGCTAGCCTACTCCGAGGACGGCGGGAAATCGTGGCAACCGATAGCACTCCCCGCAGGCGCGACCGGCAACCCCGCGCTAATCACGTCGGCGGATGGCAAAACATTCATGGTAATGACCCCCGTACCACAGATCACGACGGACCGGGGCAAAACCTGGACGCCGGTCGCGGGCTTACCGGAAGCGGCTCGCCCCATCGCCGACCGCGGGAACCCCGCCAAATTCTACGCGCTCGATTTCAAGAACAACAAGCTGTTCACGAGCACGGACGGCGGCGCGACATTCACCGAGACTACGACCACGGGCATGCCGACGAACATTAGCGACGATCAACCCACCTGGAGTGAAGCCGCCTGGCCACTGCACGCGACAAACGACACAGAGGGCGACCTGTATCTAGTTAGCAAACAAGGGCTTTTCCACTCGACTAACGGCGGCAGGACATTCACCCGGTCCGCCGCGACCCTGCGCGTCGAGGCTCTGAGTTTCGGCAAGGCACCGCAAGGCAGATCCCACCCGGCTCTCTTCGCTATCGGTCGCCGAAATGAGACCCGCGCGATCTGGCGGTCGGACGACGAGGGCACAACCTGGATTCGCTTGAACGACGAACGCCATCAGTGGGGGACGCGCTTCCGCTGTATCGCCGCCGATCCGCGTGTCTTCGGGCGCGTCTACATCGGCACCGACGGACGCGGCATTCTCTACGGCGAACAAACATCCGCTCGTGACTGACGCCCGGACAAAAAGGAAACAAAAAATCAGGGCATGAGTGGCAAAGAGCGAAGGCGGGTACCAGTTGCCTGGAAAAGCGCATTGCCGATGGCGGGAGCGATTGCCACGATAGGGGTTTCGCCCCCGCCCACGGTTGGCAAGTCTTTGCGGTCGAGGAGCACTGTTTCGAGAATCGGTATGTCGCTGAAGCGGGGGACGCGGTAGCGGGAAAAGCACGGGTTCCGGATCTTGCCGTCTGCGAAATCGACGTACTCGAACAGCGCGCCGCCCATCCCCATGATCACGGCTCCCTCGACCTGGCTGCGCACATTGTCGGGATGAATAATCGCGCCGCACTCGAACGCGGTCACGGCGCGGACGACTTTTGCCGCGCCGGTTTGCGTGTCCACGGCGACTTCGGCACAGGTCGCGACGTAACTGCCTTTTTCGTACCCACCCGCTATCCCGAAGCCGTGATCGGGCCGTGGTGTCGTGCCCCAACCGAAGCGTTCGGCGGCGGCTTCGAGGACGGCGCGCAGACGGTCGTCCTGCAGATTGTTCAGGCGGAAGGCGAGCGGGTCCATTCCCACGGCGTGTGCCAGTTCGTCCATGTGCGTTTCCCGCGCGAAGTGGTTCGCGGTGGCGGCGAGAGCGCGGTAAGACCCCTGACGGAGCGGCGACTGCGCCGGATGGAACGCCATGTACTGGTGCGGGACGTTGTAGAGGGTGCGCATCGCCGACGCACCGGAGTTGTGATTGTGGTGCTCCCACGCGGTGAGCGTACCGTCGTCCGTGACGCCGCTGCGAATATCGATCACCCCGGCGGGGCGGAAATAGGCGTGCGTGAACTCCTCCGCCCGCGTCCAGACCAGTTTCACCGGCCGACCCGCACCGCGTGCCAGCCGCGCCGCTTCGATGGCGGCTTCGCCGGTGTGCTTGCCGCCGTATCCGGAACCGGTGTCGGGCACGAGGACGTGGACGCGCTCCTCGGAGATTCCGAACGCCGCCGCCAACTCGCCGCGCACCCCGAACGGTCGTTGCGTCCCGGTCCACACGGTCAACCTGCCGTCGTTCCACTCGGCAACGGCGGCACGCGGTTCCAGCGGCGCGTGCGCGATATATGCCACGGTGTAGGTGCTGTCTATCGTCCGGTCCGCCGCCGCCAGCCCCTCCACGACCGATCCCTCCGTGTGGGAGGTAATGTCCCCACCGGCGAGACGCGCGTCGCGCGAACTATTACGGAGATGGTCGAAAACCTCGTGCGTGGACGGCTGACCGTCCGCGGCTTCCCATTCCACGCGCATCGCCTCGACGGCTCGCGTGGCGGTCAGTATGTCACCGGCGACGGCGCCGACGAAGTCGCCGTCGCGGACAACCGTTGCACCCGGCATTGTTTCCGCCGCGCCCGTGTCGAGCAACAGGCGCCGCGCATTCACAGAAGGAGAGCGTAGCACCTTGCCATGAAGCATGCCGGGGCGCTTGATATCCGAGGTGTACCGGTGTCCGCCGGTGACCAGAGCGCGTCCGTTGGCCCTGGGATCCGGCATATCGCCCCCGCCCCATTGTGTCGCGGGCTTCGTGACGACTTCGTCGCCGAC